>JAKABE010000416.1 GCA_021801945.1 Acidobacteriota bacterium | reverse complement strand
AACCTCCGGGCCCGGTCCGGAGAATCGGGGGCGGCAAGGATCGCGTCCCACTGCCCCACCGGCGCGGCAGCCAGTCTCACCGCTTTCGCAGGATCCCAGAATGGCTCGAAGTGGATGTCGCTTACCAGCAGGGCGTCCACGGTGGCCTTGCCGGTGCCTGGCGCAGACTGCGCAAATCCCAAACGCGGGAACATCGCACAGAGGCAGAAGGCGAAAAGCACCCCCATGCGCGCCGCGCAAAAAAAACCCGCGCGCGCGATTCCTTCCGAATGGCTGTCAGGCTCACAAAGCTGGTCGATCATGGCTGCGACTAGGATAAACGCAGCGCATGCGGTCGTGAGGCCCGATGCTCAACCCCACTCCTCCTCAAAGCGGCAAGTTCGCGGTTGAATCGCCATGTGTTATAACCGGTAACCATGTTGCGCTCGCGATTGTTTCCCGCACTTCTCCTCTCTCTTGCCCCCGCACTCTCCTGCTGCGCCCAAGCTGTCGCGCCCACGCCGCCCATGGGCTGGAACAGTTGGGACGCCTACGGGCTCACCGTTGACGAGGCGCAGTTCAAGGCCAATACGCAGGTGCTGGCGGGCATGCAGCAGTTCGGGTGGAAGTACGTCGTCGTCGACGAAGGCTGGTACATGGCGAGCCCCGGAGGGCGCACCGTGGCCGAGCGTAAATATGTGCTGGACGCGACCGGCCTGCTCATCCCCGATCCCGCCCGCTATCCCTCTTCCGCGAACGGTGCGGGGTTCAAGCCACTGGCCGACTGGGTCCACGCACAGGGGCTCAAATTCGGATTGCACATTGTGCGCGGCATACCAAGGCAGGCAGTCGAAGAAAATTTGCCCATCGCCGGAACCAGTTTCCACGCGCGCGACGCGGCCGACACCACGGCCACCTGCCCATGGGATGAGGGCAATTACGGCGTAGCGGACAATCCCGCCGGGCAGGCCTACTACAACTCCATGTTGAAGCTGTATGCGTCCTGGGGAGTGGATTTCCTGAAGGCCGACTGCATCTCCGATCACCCCTATCGGCCCACCGAGATTCGCCAGATCGCACAGGCCATCCGCACCTCCGGACGGCCCATCCTGCTGAGCCTTTCACCGGGTCCAACGGCGCTTTCCCATGCCGCAGAAATCCAGCAATGGGCGCAGATGTGGCGCATCAGCGACGATCACTGGGACGGCTGGACCTTCGAGCACAAGCCCGGAAGCGACTTCCCTTCCGGGATCCGGCCCGCCTTCGACCTGCTGGCGAAGTGGTTCACGTATAACGGCCCGGATAGCTGGCCCGATCCCGATATGCTGCCCGAGGGCTGGCTGGGCCCGCATCCCGGGCTTGGCCAGGCGCGGCCAACGCGGGAGACACCGGACGAGGAGCGCACGGAATTCGCCCTGTGGGCAATTACGCGCTCACCGCTGATCATGGGCGCCAACCTGACCCAACTGGACGGCCTGACGCGGTCGCTGATGACCAACCAGGACTTGCTCTTCATGAACCAGAACGCAACCTACAGCCGCCCGGTGGACACATCGGCGCTGGGGCCAGGGTCCGCGAACCTCCGCATTTGGCGCGCCACCATCAACCAGCCCGGTGCGAGAGGGTATGCGGAGTACTTCGGGTTCTTCAACCTGGACTCGAACGCCGCCACGGTGCATGCCACGTGGAAACAACTCGGGCTCGATGGCAAGAAGCATTCAGCACAGAGCGCATGGGACGATTCGGTCACGAAGGAATCGAAGGAGATCGGCGTCACCCTGCCGGCGCACGGCAGCGCGGTATTCCAGGTGCGGTAAGCGGGACCGCGCCCAGGCGCCGGATGTATTCGCAACCACCGGCTTCCCCGGCCTCAATGTGCGAAACTATTACGTCCGGCGGATGTGGCCTTCCCCGCGCTCCTCCGGCGGGATCGATTCATGGCCGTTCTGCGCTCCGCGTTTATCGCCCTCTCGCACAATCGAACTCTCCGCCGCTTTCTCGAGCAATCGAGCATCGGCGTCAAGCTCAGTTCCCGCTTTGTTGCGGGCATGACGCTGGACGATGCCATGCGGGTTGCCGAGGCGGTAAACCGCCAGGGGATGGCAGTTACTCTCGACTCGCTGGGCGAAAATGTGACATCAGAAACCGAAGCTCATAAGGCCGCAGAGGTCTATCACCGGCTGCTCGATGTCATCGCCGCGCGCAAGTTGAACGCCAACATCAGCGTCAAGCTAACCCAAATGGGACTCGAACTGTCGCCGCAGCTGGCCGAAACCATCGCTGCCGGGCTGGTGCAGCATGCCCATTCCACCGGCACCTTTGTCCGCATCGATATGGAGGATTCCCGTCTCACGCAGGTTACGCTGGATATTGTGCGCCGCCTGCACGCACGTGCCGGCCTGCGCGGCAGCGTCGGCGTTGTGATCCAGGCGTACCTCTACCGCTCGCAGGCCGACATCGAACAACTTCTGGCCGACGGCATTCGCGTGCGTCTGTGCAAGGGCGCCTACAAAGAACCGCCCGACGTCGCCTTTCCCCACAAGGCGGATGTGGACAGAAACTTCGTCCGCCTAACCCGAATGCTTCTCGACAGCCCCGTGTACCACGGGATTGCAACCCACGACGAAAACATGATCGCCGCGGCCAAAGCCTTTGCGGCCGAGCACAGCATCGAACGCAGCCGTTTCGAGTTTCAGATGCTCTATGGGGTCCGGCGAGATCTCCAGCGCCGGCTGGTGCAGGAGGGGTATAAAGTACGTCTCTATGTTCCGTTCGGAACCGAGTGGTATCCGTACTTCATGAGACGCCTTGCCGAGCGTCCCGCCAACGTGATCTTCCTGGCCCGCAACTTCTTCCGTTGATGATTGAAAATCTGCCACTCTACTTTTTCGCGTACTCGTTCTCCGATTTCTGCCGCCCGCGGTGTCGCCTCTTGAGATAGAACCTGGCCCGGCAACCCTTGCAGAACCAGGGATAAACCCCGAAAAGACAATAGACGTGCTTCTCAAGGAATCCCTCCCGCTCCATTCGATGTGGATTTTCCCGGCCGCACCGCGGGCAATACAACACTGCGGATCCAGCCCGAACGGACTCCCTTTGCGATGCTTCGGATCCTGCGTCCAATTTCGGCCTCCCTCGATAGACTCGGAAATTGTGCTGAAACCGGCATTGGGAGTCCGAGTCAGTAACTCCCGCCGTCTTGATTGGGGATGGCAACGTCGGGATCCGGGGAAATTACAGATCCAATGAAAATCCGAAACTCTGTAACGATGGGAAGAATGTCTCGTGAAGATTAGCTACCACCCATCATATCCCTTTCAACGGTTGGGGAGACCGTCTAATTTCAATCTCGCAAACGCCCGCTCCGCCAGGTCGGCAACCGCCCTGGCCAGGGGATCCGAGGC
>JAKABE010000415.1 GCA_021801945.1 Acidobacteriota bacterium | reverse complement strand
AGTGCGGCTCGGATCGCGTTGACCAGGTCTTTGCGGCGGTCCCCGACGATGGTCTTGAACGCCACGACGACGCCGATCTCATTCAGTTTATCCGTCAGGTAGAGAGAGTTGGTGTCCTGGCGGTGCGGCGTCAGCATCTCGGAACCGACGGCGATGATCTCGGATTTCATAAGAGCAGCTTCCGGCTCCCAACGAGTAGGTAAGAATGCGCGGGGAAATCCCGGCCCTCGAGAACACTCCTGGATTGGCTGCGAACCCGGCTAGAGGCCAGCAGCTAGAACAGGTCCAGGCCTTCCACGCCCAAATCCACATCATAAACGGCTTCGTTGGTGGCGAGGATGGCGGTGCCAAGCGGCGAAAAGGCGATGCCCACCAGGTTAGTCCCGGAGAGCACCAGCGAGGCGTGGCCATCGCGGGTCACCCGCACCAGTCCTCGGCGGCCGCGCAGGCATGCGGCAAGGTAGACATCGCCCTCGCGCGAGAGCGCCAGGCCCTGGGGGCGGCCCAGGCCGCGGAACCAGGGGCGCGTGTCGCCGTTCGATTCGACGATCCAGATGGCCTCATTCGACGAGAGCGATGGCGCAGTCACATAGAGGCAGCCCTCGCCGTCCGCGGCCATGTGATAGGCGGCGACGCTGGGCTCAAGCGTGGCATGAACGAAGATCTGGCGTTGCGGGTTGATCTTGAAAATGGTTCCGCTGCGATCGCCGACAAAGAGGTTGCCTTCAGGATCGAAGACGCAGCCGGTGGCTACACCCATGCCTTCGGCGTAGACCGTGGACTCGCCGGCGGCATCGATGCGGTAGACGTTGCCTTCGGCGCGCGAGGTGACAAACAGGTCGCCGTCCGCATTGAAAGCAAGACCGGTGGCGTTGAGGAGGCCGGTGACAAAAGGCGTGCCGCGTCCGTCAGGGCTGATGCGCACCACGGATACGGGCGTCTGCTTGCCGCGCGGGCCGGAAATGGTGGCGTAGATCATGCCAGAGCGGCTGACGGCGGGGCTGGTTACGGGGTGCAGGCCGTCGGTGAGCTGGCGGGCCACGCGCAGGGGCACGGTGTTGCTGACGCCGGCGGGGCAGCGGACTTCCACAAGTCCGGTCGAGGCGCGCTCCGGCACGCGAAAGGCCAGGCGCGCGGAACGGCTCATCAGCACCTGGGCCGGTTCGCCGTCCACGATCACCGTGGGCGGCCCGAAGGCGTGAGGGCCTAGATTCGCGCCGGTCAGTTCCACTTCGCCCAGCGGCATAGCGGAGCCAGGAGCAATATCGGCGATGTGCGGCATGGGCACGCTTTCGGGAACGGGTTGAGGCGAGCTGCGAGCCATGTCAATACCAGATGCGGATAAGTGCCGCCACACCTAAAGCATACAGGCCGGCGGCTACGTCGTCGAAGACGATGCCCCAGCCCCCGGGCAGGCTCTCCAACTGACGCGCCGGGAAGGGCTTGGTGATATCGAAAAGCCGGAAGAGGAGGAGCGCGATGAGGGCGTGCGTCCAGTCGGGAGGGCAGGCCAGCAGCGCGATCCATTGGCCGGCGACCTCATCGATCACCACAAATCCCGGATCGTGCCGGCCGCTCTCGCTTGCAGCGATGGTGGCGGCAGGAACTCCGACAACGAGCGCGAGGACGATACCGATGGCGAGGAATATGTTAAGCCCAAAGCGCGACAGGTGCACGGCCCAGGCGGTACCGGCCCACAACAGGAGCGCTGCCACCGATCCCCACGTGCCGGGGCCGGGCTTCATGAGGCCCGCTCCGAAGAAGGTTGCAATCGCGAAGGCCCACCATGTGGTGGCGCGCTTGCTTTGGACCTGGTTTTGGGCGGGGCTGTCAGTCGTCATGCGAGCCTTCGTCCCGGCGGTTGCCACTACCACCGAGATCTTCGAGAACCTCCGGATCGAGAACGGGCGAGCTGATCTTGTAGACACCCATCGCCCATTTTCCCAAGTCGATCTTGCGGCAACGATCGCTGCAGAAAGGAAAATCCTCGTCCTTGGGCTGCACGATTGTGCCGCAGGTGGGGCAGTGAGGAAGCTTCTTGGTTTTATCCCGGCTTGCCATGATTTGCTCCGCGCCAGATGCGCGGTCCACACCTATAATATCGCGCCACTGGGAGCGTGCCGGAGGCTGATAGCTTGTTTCAAGCTTTCTCTCGCGCCTCACGCATCGTCTTGCGGATTTTCTCCGCCAGACGCTTGCGGCTTGCTTCCGCGATCTTCAGCTTGGGCTTCTGGTGCCACGCCATGCTGTAGCCCAAGAACTTCCGCTCCCACGGGCGAGGCGCCGCGCTCTTGGCCTCGTTGACCTACAACTTCAGTCTCCGCTCCAGAAACGCCGTGACCGCTTGCATCACCCGCTTCCCTGCGCGCCTGCTGTGGACGTAGAGGTTGCAGTCGTCCGCATAGCGGCAGAAGCTCAGCCCGCGCCGCTCCGGAAATCGGTCCAGATCGTCCAGCGGGATATTCGACAGCAGGGAGACAGCGGGCCGCCTCCAGATAGCGCCGGATCGGCTTCAACATGCACATCCACACGTCACTAAAGAGCGTTTCATAAAAACTTCGATCTCTCGGTGGTCGAGGCGATGGAGTGCCTGCAGGCGGCGGTGGAGGTGCTGGAGAGCGTGTCCAGCGATTGGCCTGCAGGTGCCGACAGGGCACATGCTAAACTGTTGATAGAAAACCGCGGAGAGATGGCCGAGAGGCTGAAGGCGGCGGTTTGCTAAACCGTTATAGGGTCAAAAGCTCTATCGGGGGTTCGAATCCCCCTCTCTCCGCCAGAATCTGAAAGAAATCCTTAAAAATCAACAACATATATATAAATCAACGAGTTGTCGTTGTCGGCGTTCCCGACAAATCTGTGCAAATTGTGCATATTTTGTACTGCTTCCAGCCTCTGAACCCCAAAAACCCGACAATCCGACAACGGAAATCTGAACTTTGCCGCGATGAACGTGTTGAGGCTTTAGTAGCTGGGCGCCATGGTTGGCGCTGCCCTTCGGTGCTCCATGACTCAAATGCTCGGAACTGAGCCCGATCCAATGCCCCTCACGAATTCGCTAATCGCTTTTGGCGGTTCGTCTCAATTTCATTGAGCATCTTCCGTGCATTCGCCAGATGCTCTTCCGTCAATTCGCGGCTTTCAAGGAGATCAACTCCCTTCTGGATTTCGCGCACGAGCATATCGAAGTCGTAATTATTGATGTAGCTGCGCTCGGCAATACATTCCCAAAGGGCGGCGCACTGTCCTCGGGGGTGATCCCCTCTATCGAACACTCGTTTACACAACCATAAGCACACGTCAATGAGTTGGAGGCCAAAACTGGCGTCTGACGAACGAACATCCAACGTGCAATCAAAGCTGGAAATGAGCTCAATGTTCGAGATCA
>JAKABE010000414.1 GCA_021801945.1 Acidobacteriota bacterium | reverse complement strand
AACTGCTCGGCGAACTCCACTATGAGGATGGAGTTCTTTGCCGCGAGGCCGATCAACATCACCAAGCCGATCTGGCAGTAGACATCGTTCGAGAGACCGCGAAGAGAAACCAGACCCAAAGCGCCCAGTACTGCCATAGGCACCGCCAGCAGGATGATGAAGGGCAACGCGAAGCTCTCGTATAGAGCCGACAGGGTGAGATAGACGACGAGGATGCCGAGGGTGAAGATGATGATCGCCTTGCCGGCGGATTGGATTTCGTCCAGCGTCAGGCCGGTCCATTCGTAGCCCATGTCCGGCAGCATCTGTTTTTTCGCCAGGTTTTCCATGGCGGTGATGGCTTGGCCGGAGCTATAGCCGGGCGCATAGGAGCCGTCGATCTCAACGGAGCGGAAGAGGTCGTAACGCGTGATCACGGGTGGCGCGGCGCTGTTGGTTACCGTCACGAGGTTATCGAGCGGGATCATCTGTCCAGAGTTGGAGCGCACGTAGTAGCTATGCAGGTCACTGGACCTCATGCGGAAGGGCTGGTCCGCCTGCACGTAGACGCGATAGACGCGATCGTTGTAATTGAAATCGTTCACGTACTCCGAGCCCATGAAAACGCTGAGGGTGGAGGAGATCTGGGAGAGGGGAACGCCGAGGGTCTCGGCCTTGTTGCGGTCGATGGTCACCACCACTTCGGGATCGTTGGCCGAGAATGTGGTGAGCAAATTGGAGAGCGGCTTCACGTTATGGCTGGCATTCACGATCTGGTGTGCGACGCGGGCGAGGTCTGTGAGCGAGGCGCCGCCGCGGTCCTCAAGCTCAAACTGAAAGCCGCCAAAGCTGGAAGTGCCCTGCACGGCGGGCGGCTGAAGGACATCGACGAGCCCGCCGTCGGGCGCCATCATGAGGCTGGCCAGCATGGGCTGGAGATGGGCAACGATGGCGGCCGCGGAATGGCCCGGTCCACGACGCTGGTTGGCGGGCCGTTCGCTCAAGAACATCATGCCGGTATTGGCGGCTGCGCCGTTGAAGCTGAAGCCGATCATGGCGAATGCGCCGCTGATGTCGGGGTCCTTCCCGATGATGGCCTGCGCGCGATTGGCCAGCGACGTGGTATAAGCCAGCGAAGAGCCGGGGGGCGCCTGAATGATGACCATCAGGTAGCCCTGGTCCTCCTGGGGAATGAAGCCGGTAGGCACATGGCGGTACATCCAGACGGTGGCGCCCAGACCGGCAAAGAAGAGCAGCAGGAACAAGTAGCGCAGTCGCAGCGTGACGTGGATGGACTTGGCATAGGTGCTTGAGATCCACTGCATGGCGGCGTCAGCGCCGTGAATAAAGGCGGCGAAGGCGCGGGAAAGCGGGCGGATGTGCAGAAAGTCCAACTGTTTGGGCCGAGCCTCCTCGCCGCGCAGCAGCAGGGCCGAAAGGGCGGGCGAAAGCGTGAGGGCGTTAAAGGCCGAGATGGCGATGGAGAACGCGATGGTCAGCGAGAACTGCCGGTAGAGGATGCCAATCGTGCCTGGGAAAAAGGAGACGGGCACAAACACGGCGATGAGAACGAGCGAAGTGGCGATGACCGCGCCGGTGACCTCGCCCATGGCCCGCGAGGTGGCGCGGTGCGGATCAGAATGCTCGAGGTGAATGTGGCGCTGCACGTTTTCGATGACCACGATGGCGTCGTCGACTACCAGACCTGTGGCCAGCACAATGCCGAAGAGCGTGAGCGTATTGATGGAGAAGCCGAAGATCTTAACGAAGGCAAAGGTGCCCACGAGGGCGACCGGAATCGTCACCGAGGGGATGATGGTGGCGCGCCAGTCAAGCAGGAACAGGAAGATAACGGCAATGACGATGGCGATGGCCTCGCCGAGGGTGATTAGAACCTCGTGGATGGATTCGCCGACCGCGGTTGTCGAGTCGAAGGCAATGGCATATTGGAGGCCCGGTGGGAAGCTCTTGGAGAGCTGCTGCAAGGCGGCCTTGGCGCGGCTGTCGACCTCGAGGGCGTTGGCATCGGAAAGTTGTTCGACGCCAATGCCGATCGCGGAGTGTCCCGAATACTCCAGGAGAGAACTGTAGTCCTCAGCGCCCAAGTTGGCGTGGCCGATGTCCTTGAGGAGCACCAGTCCGGTGGGGGAGTTTTTGACAATGATGTTGTCGAACTCGGTGGGACTGATGAGCCTGCCCACCACGCGCACGGGAATCTCAAATTCCTGGTTAGGGCTTGCGGGCGGCTGGCCGATCTGGCCGGCCGGGATCTCCACGTTCTGGTCTTGGAGGGCGCTCACCACATCGCTGGCGGTAATGCCAAGGGCCGCCATGCGCGCGGGGTTGAGCCAGAGGCGCATGGAGTAGGTACGCTCACCGAAGACCCTGACGTCGCCGACGCCGGGCACGCGCTTGAGGGCGTCCACCACGTAGACAGAGAGATAGTTGGAGATGAACTCGCTGGAATAGCGGCCTTTGGGGTCGAAGAAGCCGGCGCCGAAGACGAAGTTGGTGCTGGCCTTGGTGATGGTAATCCCAGTGGCGTTGACGGCGGCGGGCAGTTCACCCTGCACGCTGGCCACGCGGTTCTGCACGTCGACGGCGGCGATGTCGAGGTTGTAGCCGGTCTGGAAGGTAACGGTGATCATGCTAACGCCGCTGCTGGTGCTGGACGAGCTCATGTAGCGCATCCCCTCTACGCCGTTGATGGCTTCTTCGAGGGGGATGGTGACGGCCTGCTCGACCGTCTGGGCGTCAGCGCCGACATAGGTGCTGGTGACCGTGATCTCCGGCGGCGCCAGCGAGGGGTACATGGCGACGGGAAGATTGGGAATGCACACCGCGCCAGCCAGAATGATCAGCAGCGCGCAAACGGTGGCGAAGATGGGCCGGTGAATGAAGAAATCGACAAACAAAACGGTCTCACTTTCCTTTTGTCGGGGCGTGCACAAGTAATTTGAACAGCCCTTCGGCTACGCCTAAGGCCGCCCGAGGCGCACTCGCCGGGAACCGCTCAACCTGGAAGCGGCAGAACCGTCATGCCGTTGATCAGAAACTGGGTGCCAGATACGATCACGCGCTCACCGGCGCTTAATCCTGAAGAGATGGCATAGTTGTTGCCCACGGTCTGACCCAGCGTTACCACCTTTTCCTGGGCCACGAAGCGATTGCCGGTTTTCTGCATCACGTAAACGAAGGACATTCCGCTCTGGCGCACGACCGCCAGCACGGGAACGACAGCCATGGGGCTGACGCTCCAGATAATGCGCGCCTCAACGATCTGCCCGTTGCGCAGCTCCTGCCGAGCGGAGGCGACGGGAGTCTTCACGAGGATTCCCTGCAAAGTGTTGTCGACCTGAGGCGAGATGAAGTCGATCTTTGTTTTCTCGATCAGATTGTTGCTGTTA
>JAKABE010000413.1 GCA_021801945.1 Acidobacteriota bacterium | reverse complement strand
GTGGTTTTCCGGCTCACGCGCGATCTCGATTATCGCTACAACGCACCAGTGATCGAGCCAGCTGGGATTCCCGTGGACCTGGACGCCAACGTGCGCGCCCAGCACGAGGCGGCCATGGGGCCGGGCTCGGCAACCGCGTCGCCACTGGTGCAGATCGCCCCGGCCAGTGCGCCGCCGGCCGCGAACTCTGGCAACTTGCCTGCTGATCTTCCCTCCGGCCCTCAATAATCAGCCCCTAAAATCGGCCCCCGAAGAACAAGTCCTTCAGTCTGTCTAAGTTGCCGATTCCGTCCCCTCGCTGCCTTTTCCAGACTCCCTGACCGGATTTGACCTTTTAATTGGAACGGGGCTATCTTGCTGGTGAGTAACTCAGTTTGCCTTCATGAAAGGCTTCCATGAGCCGGCCATTCCTGCACCATCGGAAGCGGCCAGCCTTGCAGGCGGTCGCAGTCGGCAGCGGTAAAATCCGCTTCGGGCGGAAGGTGTTTTTTTGTGTCTTCGTCTTGAGCCTGGCGGCGCTCGTGCGTGGCGGGATGGTTCCCGCTCAGGTCATGACCATCGACACGAACGGCGACGCGCCGGTAGCCGTCGGCCCAATTGATCGGCAATACGCACAGATTCAGCCCACTCACGTTGTTCTCCCCAACTCCAGACTGGACGCCAAGACGGCGACGATACTGATTCGTGCAATGCAGGCAGAACAGGGGTTTGCCATGCGTCCGCTTCCACAGGGACATAAGGGCCTGACGCTGGTAGCGAACGGCAACCTTGAACCAGTTGGTGAGGAGTACGTAAAGATGGCGGTCAATGCCGGAGTTGCCGCTAGGCCGGGTGACCGGGTGGTGATCACCGACGTGAAGATTAATCGTACGAGCATCGTCTTCGATCTAAACGGCGGACCCGATCTTAAGCATCGATTCCTGAGACACATCCATGTCGGAATGGGGCCGGTGATGGATACACCGGTCGTTCAGGACAACGGGGACATACCCACCGGTGCACGACTGACCCTGGCTTTCAAGGGCGCTATTCCCCAGTTGACAGGCAAACAGGTGCAGGAGCTTCTGGCGCCGCTTGTCTCTTTCGAGGTGAAAACGCCCGTTAAAGCCTATACCGATACACTGCCGAAACCACTCAAGGAGGCTATCCTCAACCATCAGGTTTGGGTTGGCATGAGTACGCAGATGGTGCTGTACTCCATGGGCAGGCCGTGGACCAAGTATCGAGCCATGGACGGTCAGATGCCCTACGAAGAGTGGATTTACGGCCATCCGCCCCAGCCGACCACGTTTGTGAGGATTAACGGAAACCGGGTAATCCAGGTGGAGGTTGGCCGTGTAGGCAAGCCGCTAGAGGTCTTTACCAAGGACGTGGTGTCGCCGATGATGTTGAGCAACGGAACAGAGATGGCGGCCAACCCCAACGTGCGCATCATCAGAGAAGGCGATGTGCAACCCGATCCGAACAAGGAAGCTCCACCACCGCCGCCCACGCTGCTCAAACCCGGCGAAAAGGCGCCGACTGCCATTCACGGAGCCGGGCAGATGAGGCCGGTATATTTCCCGAAAGACCAGCAGAAACCCACACAGGGCAAAAATCCTGACGACCAGCAGCCTGCTTCGCCCCCGGCGGCTCCGCAAACGCCCTCTGGACAGGAAACGCGGTCATCGGTGACGAAGCCTCCCGATTCCTCGCCGACGAATGGCAGCGAACCTCCTAACGCGACAGATGGGAACCAATCCGGGGCGCAATCAAGCTCCAGCTCTTCACACTAGCTTCGGCGTTGCAACCGGCGTCTGTTTGCCGCTAAACTATCTCCTTCGGAGAGGTGGCAGAGCCCGGTTGAATGCACCTGACTCGAAATCAGGCATAGTCGTAAGGCTATCGGGGGTTCAAATCCCTCCCTCTCCGCCAAGACTCTTCCATGTGAGTCCAGAACAGTCCAAGAGTATCTCATAAAAACCAACATAGACAGTTACTTAGGTCCTCTGAAGTCCAGCGGAGTCCACCTCTGTCCGCTCAATTCCGGGTGTATTCCGATTTCAATTTGGGTGTATTTCGCTGGAGGGGCGTGAGAATGTCTCTTTCGGAGGTGCAGGTCAGAAAGGCCAAGGAACGGGAAAAGGCCTACAGCATGGCAGATGGTGGAGGCTTGTATCTGTGGGTGACTCCCGCAGGGGGAAAGCTGTGGCGTTGGTCTTACAGGTACGAGGGCAAAGAGAAGCTCATGTCGCTCGGCCGTTACTCCGATGTGTCGCTCTCGAAAGCGCGAGAGCGACATCGCGACGAGCGCGCTCTTCTTGCGTCTGGCATTGATTCGCCCTCGATTTCAGTGAGGAGATGCGCGTCGCTCATCAAGCGCCGTCGCGAAACCGGATGATCCGCCTTCGGTCGCGCTTCCTGGGTCTGTGTTCTGGCGCGGGAGCCAATGCGCGCATTGCCTTTCGTTCTTCAGTCAGCTTCAAGCGCGCCTCGCGGCTGGTCTGTGTTTCCCGATAGAGGGTCTGCGCCACCGCCGCCGGGCCGCGCATCGCACTCACTTGAAGAACTTCGATCTCAAAGCTGCCGCCATCGTTCTCCACCTGCAGCCTTTCGCCCACCCTCACCTCGCGCGCGGGCTTGGCCTTCATTCCATTGGCTTGAACGCGGCCTAGGTCACAGGCCCGCGCCGCCAGCGCCCGCGACTTGAAGAAGCGCGCTGCCCACAGCCATTTGTCCATACGCACCGGACCCATATTCGATCTTCCCAATTCCAGCGCAATGTTACCAGGAACGCTGCCGTTCCCGCACGAACATTCAGTTTTTCGCGGTCACTCCGGCATGCATCAGGATCTGGCAGTGCCGTGCGTCCTCTGCCTCGTAGGCGCTCACCTCGATTTGAAAGCTCATCACCGGCGTTCCCGGTTTGCGCACCCTGTCCAAGCGCACCACGTGCATACGCGGAGAGACGGCAACAACGCCGCCCGTTGCTTATATGGTCCGTAAATCTGCAGTGACCGACCTCAAACCGACGAACCACGGAGTATGAATCAAAATCTTCCGCAGCGGGGCGGTGAAGGCATCTTTGATACGCAGCAGGGCTTCCGTGTCCGACGGCTATCGAGCGTGAAGGCAAAAGGGCCGAGGTGGGTCGGCCTTTGCCGGACGGCGATCACCTTCCGCGCCCAATCCAGTCGGGCGAGACGTATTATGTCGGGCGCACCTCAGATTCCGCTTGGCGAATCAGCATGGCGCTCAGCAACGTACGGTACTCAGCAGCAAACCAGCCGTGTGGTGCAAGATCGCCCTCGGATTTACGGTCGCTCCATGACCGGATGGAGTACTCGAACCACGCCTGCGTGGAACTGGTGTGGATCACCAGGGCATAGATTTCGCCGATAGCCCGCC
>JAKABE010000412.1 GCA_021801945.1 Acidobacteriota bacterium | reverse complement strand
ATGTCTTTCGCGTCGTAATAGCCGAACGGCGGGGTGTAGGCATGGGTTCCGTCGAATCCGATCAGGTTCCAGCCTGCCCGCTCGAAATTGCCGCCGTGATCGGGAGGCGCAAACATGCCGAGGATGGTGTGGGTGCGGACGGCGCGGAAGAAATCGCCATGTTCAATGGCTTGCAGCACTTGAATCTGCTGCTCAGAACTCAGCGCCGAGAAGCGCGCAGCGTGGGGGAAAAGTTCCCCGGTTTTCGCCTGCAGTTCTTCGAGGCCCTGCCGATAGACAGGCTGGCTGTCGCGCAGAAATGTCGCCAGCGCGCGATCGATGAAGTAAACGCACCGTGCCTCGTGCGCGCCCGGGGAGTCATCGCCGGGAAGGATCTGCGACGCCACCGCATCGATCTCGACCGCCTGCTGGGAAGTAAAAAACGAGAACGGCCCGGGATGACCGGCGACCGCTGCTGCCGCAAACACGCGGGCATCGAGAATTCCGGCCCGGTTGGCGGTCAGCCATCCTGAACTCAAGCCCACCGCCGATGCGATTAAGAATTCACGCCGCGATTGCTGCGTCATGCTCGACCTCCTCTTGAACCAATCGCTCTGCCGGCGGGAAGCGTCTTCCGGGGATCAAGTTCAGGGATCTTCCAATCCAATGCTGCGCGCCGCCGGGCGATTGCTTCAGTAACCTTTTTCACGCTCAGGAATCCAAGATACACCTCGCCGTCTTCGCCCGGTCCTGGTTGGCGAGGGAGTCGTTCTGGCTGCAATCTTCTTGAGCGCATCATCGGCAGATCTTTGCCGGCCCGCGGATGAAAGGCAGACTCACTCCATGAGCAGCAGACGCTCATCGAGCAGATAGATAAAGGCGCAGCAGGTGGAAAGCGGGGGATCAATCGCCGTGGCTGAAGACAGACAGGTTGAATTTGGGTCGCAGGGAGAAAAGCGGAGAGGTCAGGAACGCCGCCAACTTGTTGAAAAGATTGGTGGGCGATCAGGGACTCGAACCCCGGACCTCTTCCGTGTGAAGGAAGCGCTCTAACCAACTGAGCTAATCGCCCGAATCATTGCTGGCCAGCGGCAAGGCAGGAAGAACGGACGCGCCAGCGAGGTGTTCCGTAGGTTAGAGTAACACCAGCATACGCTCAGGGCCAAACCCGCCGGGATCTTCCCCCGGGAGCCTGGGGTTGTGCCGAAACCTCTCATGCGCTTGATCTTCACCTCAATCCGCCAGAGCGCCGGACTTCTCGCCGGCGGAGCGGTGGGCGCCTTGCCTCCCGTGGGCTTCGCCGCACATGCGGGAACGATTTCGGGCACTTCGGAAAAATTGTTTACTACGCCAAAGCCCGGACGAGGTGCCCAGCCCGGGCGAGAGAGCCATCCTGGGCTTAAGTTATTTTCCCGCATGGGGTTCCGCCCCAAGCCTCCGGAAAACGAATCGCACCCCGAATCGGCCGGTGATTCCGAGCCGGAAGCCCAAGCGGACACGCAACCTTCGGACCCGACCGGGGTTCCAGAAGATATGGCGACGATGGTGCTCGACAACCCGTCCCTGGGTGCAGGCTCAAGCCCATGGCTGGGCGCCGGGCCAGGCCAGGTGGGTTTGCGAGACGACATCGATCCCCAAAGCGACGCTGCCGTCATGCTGCGGGTGGCGGCCGGGGACGAAGCAGGCTTCACCTACCTGGTGGAAAAATACCACCGGCCAATGATTCATTTTCTCTTCCGGATGGTCCACAACCAGGCCATCGCCGAGGAGCTGGCGCAGGAGGTGTTCCTGCGCGTCTACCGCGCCCGCGCCAGTTACCGGGCAGAAGCGCGGTTCACCACCTGGCTGTACCGCATCGCCACCAACCTGGCGGTGAATCATGCACGCGATACGCGCCATGAACGCACGGCGCAGACGGTGTATCTGGACGAGCCCGACGCGGAAACGGGAACTACACCGGACTTGGCCGATGACGAACTCACCGTGGAAGAAAGCATGATGCGCGAGGAGCGCATGGCCGCCATTCGCAGCCGCGTCATGGCGCTGCCGGAACGGCAACGGATGGCGGTGCTGATGCACAAGTACCAGGGCATGGATTACCGCCAGATCGGAGAAGTGATGAAGCTCAGCGAGTCGGCAACCAAATCGCTGCTCTTCCGCGCTTACCAGACGCTGCGGACAGAGCTGAAAGATTTCGTGTGAGCAGAAAGTGGAAACAGCCGGAAATACCGGCGGAGAGCGGGGTGGCACGAATGAAGGACTTGAAGTTGCATTGCGGTGAGATGGACGAGAAGCTGGCCGATCTTCTGTTTGATCCAGCCGCCGTCCCTGCCGAGGTTCAGCAGCACCTGACGGGATGCGACCACTGCCGTCGCGAGCTCGACGAGCTGAACGCCACCATCAGACTGATGGAGGCCTGGGAAGCTCCAGAGCCGAGCCCGTTCTTCGTGACCCGGGTAAATGCCCGCATGCGCGAAGTGCGGCAGGCTGAGCCCGCCGGTTGGATGGCCCGCCTGCGTGCCCGCTTTGCTCAGAGGCCGAGCGCCAACATGCGCCCGCTGGCGGCGATGGCCTTGACCGTCCTGCTGCTGGTCGGCGGCGGTACCTACCTCAGCGTGAGCAACCTGGGCACGCCGGTGCCGCAGGCGAACAACAATGCGGCCGTGGTGCACGACCTGCAGACGCTTGAGAATAACGCTCAGGTACTGGACACGCTGGAAAGCCTCTCCACTCCGCCCGACAACGGGGACTGAGGCAGTTGGAATTTGTTAGTGGGGGGAATTGGCTGCGGTATTGCCGGCATGGGGAGCAAAAGCTGGCGAAGCCATTTCGCATGGCGAGAAAAAAGATCAGGCATCAGCTCTCCTGGAGTTGATGCCGAATTGTCTTTTTCGGCCAAGGGCCGGGAGAAGATTGTGACCGGAAGAACCAACGCGGAAACGAAGCGTAGAGTGGGCGTGCGGCTGCGCACGGCCGCCCTCGCGGCTTTTCTGCCGGCTCTCGCTGCGGTCCTGCTTTCGTTTCCCGGATTCACGCAGGTCCAGCGCGGCGGGCACGGGGGCCCTCCGCATGCCGCGCGCCCCGCCGCGGGCGGAAATCACGCCCCGCAGCGCGTGCCCGGCGCCCAGCCCCCGCGCAGCAACAACCGTCCGGGAGAACCCGGCGGTCGCAACCAGCAGGACGCCGCCCGGCCCGCATACGGGAATCCACATGCGGGCTCCGGCCAGCCTGCGAATCCGCGATCGGCGACGAACGATGGCCGCAACCTTGCGCCCTCCGGGCAGAACGGCGCACCGCAGCTTCAGGGCTATCCACGCTTTGCGGCGCCGCCTCCGCGGCCCGAGTATTCGGGTGGGGCCAACGGACGCCCGGGTGGTCCGGGTTCCCTCGGGCCCTATGCGTTTCCGCCCGGCC
>JAKABE010000411.1 GCA_021801945.1 Acidobacteriota bacterium | reverse complement strand
GGGAATGGCCGCACCTCGCCCGATGGATTGCGCGCCGCCATCACGCTGATCTCGCAATCGAGGTCGAGCGCCTGCTCGGCCACCGAGGGCCGGCCGCCAAGCTGCCGCCAGGCGTCCTCCACGGCGATGGTTCCTGGCTGCATGCGCACCTGGCCGCGCCCGTCGTAGCCGCCGTGGCCGATTTTCACAAACAGGTCGCCGCCCAGCGCCGCCACGGCCGCTTGCAGTTCCGCTTCACTGTGCACCACGCGGAACGGTCCAACCGGAAACCCATGATCGGCCAGCCACGGCTTTTGCAGCGTCTTGTCCTGGATGATGCGAATGGGCTCGACGCCCGGCCTGAGTGGCGCCAGGCGCGCAACCTTTTCCAGCCCTTCTACGCCGATCTGCTCAATCTCCAGCGTGACCGCATCGGCGCCGGTGGCCAGCCGCCGCGCCGCCTCCGCGTCGTCCCATCGGCCCACGATGGTTTCATCCGCGACGAAGCTGGCCGGGCATGCCGGCTCGGGATCCATCACGCGCACACGATAGCCCATGGTGCGTGCGGCGATGGCCATCATCCGCCCCAGCTGCCCGCCGCCGAGAATGGCCAGCAAACCGCCTGGTTTGATCTTTGGTTGTGAAGGAAAGTCACCGCTCACTGAGGAAGCTCCTCGTCGAGCTTCTGAGTGAGCACTTCCTGAGTGCGGGCCGCGCGCCATGCCGCCAGCCGCTCATGGATCGCGTCATCGTTGAGCGCCAAAATCTCGGCCGCCAAGAGTGCGGCGTTGGCCGCCCCCGCCTTGCCGATGGCCAGCGTGCCCACCGGCACTCCCTTGGGCATTTGCACGATCGAGAGCAGGGAATCGAGACCGTTCAACAACGTGGCGGGAACAGGCACACCCAGAACCGGGACCAACGTTTTGGCCGCCAACATGCCGGGCAAATGCGCCGCGCCGCCGGCGCCGGCGATGATGGTGCGCAGCCCGCGCGCCCGCGCCGTCTCTGCATACTCGAAGAGCCAGTCCGGCGTGCGGTGCGCGCTGACAATCCGGGCCTCGTGGGGAATCTTCAGGGTGCGCAAAATCTCCGCGGCAGCCGAGAGCACCGTCCAGTCGCTCTTGCTGCCCATCACAATGCCTATCAGCGGTTGTTCGCTCATGAGCCGATTATAGGAGGACGAATCCCGCCGGGAATCACTTCGGAGCGCCGCGGCTTCGGTCCGTCTCCATTCGAAGTTCAAAGGCAGGGTATATTCTCAAGGTGCGTTGGCGAGGTTGGTTCTGGTAAGGCCCTTATGAAATCCCTGGTTCTCGGTGGGCAACCGCTCACGCTGGACGAGATTGAGGCCGTTGCGCTAGCCCGCAATCCTGTTGAGATCGCGCCCGCCGCCTTGGCTCGTGTCGCCGCCGCCCGCGAACATATCGAGCGCATTCTGGCCGCGGGCCAAACCGTCTATGGCGTCAACACCGGCTTCGGCAGGCTCTCCGATGTGCGCATCCCGGCGGAGAGTCTCGCGGCATTGCAGATCAACCTAGTGCGCAGTCACGCCTGCGGCGTAGGCCCGCCACTCTCTGAGGCTGAAGCCCGGGCCATGCTCCTGCTACGCGCCAATGTGTTGGCCAAGGGCCTGAGCGGCTGCCGTTCGGAGATGGTCGAGTCTCTAGCGGCGCTGCTCAACGCCGGCGTCGCGCCGGTCATTCCCGAGAAAGGCTCGGTGGGCGCCAGCGGCGATCTGGCCCCGCTGGCGCATCTGGCCCTGGTGCTAATGGGCGAGGGCGAGGCCTACTTCAAGAACGAGCGACTGCCGGGCAGTGAAGCCCTGCGCCGCGCCGGGTTGCGGCCCTTGGCCCTGACCGCCAAGGAGGGTCTCTCGCTGCTGAACGGAACCCAGGCGATGAACGCCGTGGGAGCCCTGGCGGCGTCGCGCGCCCGGCGCGTGGCGCGATTGGCCGATCTGGCTGGCGCCATGTCTCTTGAGGCTCTGACGGGCACGCCCTCTGCCTTCGACCCGCGCATTCACGAGGCCCGGCCCCACGCCGGCCAGATCGCTGCCGCCGAGCACCTAACTCGCCTCATGGAGGACTCGGAGATTCGCGAGTCGCACCGGGAGCACGACTCGCGCGTGCAGGACGCCTATTGCCTGCGCTGCATGCCGCAGGTGCATGGGGCAGTCCGCGACGTGCTGGCCCATGTCGCCGGCATTCTGGAGATCGAGTCAGGCTCGGTGACGGACAATCCCCTGGTCTTTCCAGGGCCCTCATGCGAAACGCAAAATGATGGAGTCGTGGAGGGCGGGAATTTTCACGGCGCGCCGCTGGCCTACGCCTTCGACTACGCGGCCATCGCGCTCACCGATCTCTGTGGCATCGCGGAACGGCGCATCGACCGCTTGCTCAATCCGGACAGCAACGAAGGGCTGCCCGCGTTCCTCTCGCCCGAGGCCGGGCTTTCGTCGGGCTTTATGATCGCCCAGGTGGTTGCGGCGGGGTTGGTCAACGAGTGTCAAGTGCTCGCCCATCCCGCCTCGACCGGCAGTATTCCCACCAGCGGCGGAAAAGAGGACCACGTCTCCATGGGCATGAACGCCGCGCTTAAGCTGCGTCAGGTGGTCGCGAACGCCGAGCGCGTCCTGACAATCGAACTGCTCTGCGCAGCCCAGGGCGTGGAGTTCCGCCGCCCCTTGCGCCCCAGCCGCGAGGTCGGCCGTGCCCTGGCCGCCGTGCGCGCCGTCGTTCCACCCCTCCAGCAGGACCGTCCCCTGGCACCGGACATCGACGCGCTGAATGCGGCGCTGGGCGCCGGTGCCTTCAACGCCTGGTGCGATTTTTAGCCGATGCCTGAGCAATCCCTCACGCGCTGTCCCGCGCAGTGATAGTAGGAGTACTTGTCCTTCTTGATGTCGGCCACTAACGCGCGTCCGCAATGGCCGCATTGGATCAGACCAGCAAAGGCAAGATCATGCTTAATCATGTGGTGCCGATAAGTCAGAAGAGAAGTCCCAACGTATTGGACTCGTTCCCACAGCTCGCGAGACTCGATCGGTCCGTATTTGCCAGAGTAATGCCAACAGTGGCAATCGAATTCGCCATAATAAATCGGGTTGTGCAGAATCATAGGGTGCAAAGATGTTTTGTTGACAGGTCTCCCGCTCTTACGAAGCGTTATCGGCAAGCGGAATTACGCCATTCTTCTGCCTCTCTTCGGATTCGTCCTCCGTGCCGACGAGATCGTGCGCCTCAGTTTGGAGGAGATTGACCGGAATCACGGGCATTTTACTTGGCGCGTTTTGGGAACCTCTGAAGAACTGCCCAATCCACAACTGCTGCGGGTAATGTGGAGTTAGGGAGATCGATCAGGCATGCGACAGATGACGTTGGCCCATCAAGCAGAGTTTCAACGTTATTCGAAGAGGACCCG
>JAKABE010000410.1 GCA_021801945.1 Acidobacteriota bacterium | reverse complement strand
TGATGGCGATCGATTCCCAGCCGGGCGCGTACTCGCAGTTCCAGGGTTACAACGCCAGCTATCCGCTGGAGCTTTACCTGGCGCATGTGCATCTGGACGCTACGGCACAGCAGAATAGCCAGTACGCGAACGCCGGTCTGGATAACTCCAACATCACCCCGGCCGGCCCCGGCGTCACCACATTCGACTTCCATCTTCGCCACGAGGATCGCTGAATTGTTTCGTCCTCGGCCGCGCAGTTACGTGGTTTCCCAGGTCCCCAAAAGCGAGGGTGTCCTTGACCCGAAAGCCAGGGACCTGGGACGCCCAGTTTCATGGGCGATTCTTTCGCCTGCAATCGATACGCGACGATTGCACGGTCTTCCGGGTAGAATGGTCGCCTGATCGCCGCGCTTGCGGGATAGATACATTCCTTAGAGGTCACCCATGCAAAGAAGAGATTTTCTGAAGTCGGCGTCGCTGGCCATGGTCATGTCGCAGTTGCCTCCGGTGATGGCGGAGATGCGCTCGGCGTCGCCGCTCAAGATCACCGATATCCGGATCGTGAAACTGAAAGTGGTTCGCGAAACCGGCAAGATTGTAGCGGCGTGGAATCCAGGAACGGTGATCACCGAGCGGATCGGCGGCGGCTCGGTCATCGAGATTCATACCGATGGGGGAGTGTCGGGCATCGGGCCGGGCATGGATCCTGCGTGGCTGGCGGCGGCCAAGTCGCAGCTCGTCGGCAAGGACCCGTTCTATGTTGAGCAACTGGCCGGTCCGCTCCGCTACTACCTGGGCGGGAGTCCGCACTCGATTTCAGCTTTGGAAATTGCGCTGTGGGACCTGATCGGAAAGGCCACGGGCCAGCCTGTGTACAAGCTTTGGGGCGCTGCCAAGGACCGGGTGCCCGCCTATGCCAGCATGATCCAGCTTTCCACTCCGGAGGAGCGGGTCCGCATGGCGGTCCATCTCCAATCGCAGGGTTGGAAGGCGATCAAGCTGCGCGCGCATTACCCTACGATGAAGGAAGACGTGCAACTGGTGGAAGCGGTGCGCAAAGCGGTGGGCGACGACATGGACATCATGGTGGACGCCAACCAGGCGCAGTCCTTTGGCTCGTGGCAACCGGGGGTGATGTGGGATTTTCGCCGCGCGCTGGAGACGGCGCGGGAACTCCAGCGTTTGAACTGTGTCTGGCTGGAAGAACCGCGGCTGCGCTACCAGTTCGACGAACTCGCGAGGTTGAGCAGCCTGGTGGATATTCCCATCGCCGGAGGCGAGAACAATCGCGGCGTGCACGAATACCGCTGGATCCTGGAGCAGAAGGTCTACGACATCGTGCAGCCGGACGTCATGGTTTCGGACGGCGTCACCGGCCTTCGCGAGATCGGGGCACTGGCCCAGGCGCACCACAAGCGAGTGATTCCCCATCACGGAGGAGGCAATCTGGGCACCATCGCCCATCTGCACGCCATCGCCTCCTGGCCGAACTCGCCGTGGATTGAGATCCTGCACGACCCGCCCGCGGCGCCGTATACCAATGGGTTCGCGATTTTCGAGAATCCCCCGCTGGTGGACAAGGATGGCTATCTGAACCTGCCGCAAGGTCCAGGTTGGGGCGTGGAGATCAAGAAAGATCTGATTGCCTCGTAGCACGCGATGTTCTCATCGAGGACTGGGAGCTGCGACGATCCGCGGGTGCTTGAATTCCGGGCGCCCGGGTTGATTCCTGCGTCCGCACGCCGGATTTCATCGCCGGTCGGCAATCGTGCGATCTTCCGCTTCCTGGGGTGAGGCATGGCGCTGGCGTTGGACTACGCGGCACACAAAGCGTGCCGTCCGCCGTGACCAACGGCACGGCGAAAAACAGCCAGCGTAGTCCCGGAGAGGCTCTGACTAAGGCGGTTCTCCAATTTCTATCGAGTCGCCAAAATCCTGCAGGGTGGCGTTTTCTTAAGGAAAACGCCACTTGATCGCCTCGGCCTCGCTCGACACCAACTCGCTCGACACCAATTGGAGAACCGCTTTAGCGCGGTGGCTTGCGCAGGTCCTGCATCGAGCCGCGAGGATAGTCCGTGGTCTCGCGAACCACCAACTGGGTGTCGACCTGGAATCCCCGTCCAGGGTTGGTCCCTTCGATATGCGCGCGCAATGCGCTCACGGCGGCCCGCGCCAGATCGGTTCTCGACATGCGGATCGAGGTGAGCGGCGGAATCATCACCTCGGCCAGATGCACGTCGTCGAAGCCGATCACCGACAGATCGAGAGGCACGCGCACCCCGGCACGATATGCCTTGTGCAGCACGCCGATGGCGGTCATGTCGTTGGAGCACATGATTGCGGTGGGCAGCTCGCCGGTGGCAAGCAATGTCTCCAGGGCGCGCATGCCTCCCTCGAGGGTGTGATCGCCTTCGACCATCCAGGCGGGGTTCAGCTTGAGGCCGCACTCTTCAATAGACCGGGTAAACGCCGCGATGCGGGATTGCGCGGAATGCAGGCGCCGCGGGCCGGAGATGAATCCGATCTGCCGATGGCCAAGCGCGGCAAGATGCTGCACCCCCTGGCGGATCCCCTTGTGGTAGTCCACGTCGACGGTGCTGACGCCGGGGCCCCCCGGTCCCACGTCCACAAAGACCATGGGAATGTTGCGGTCCGTGAGCTGCCCGAGCAGCGGCTCCTCGATGCCGAAGGTCATGATGGCCACCCCCTCGGCCTTGCGCTGCAGCATGCGGCGAATGCAGCGCGCCATGCGCTCCGGCTCGTAATTGGTGGAGCTGACCAGGATCTCGTAGCCGTTTTCGAGGCACACATCTTCAAATCCCTGGATCAGCTCCGGGAAAAAGGGGTTGGTGATCTCGGAAACGATCAGGCCGAGGATGCCGCTGCGGCCGGAAACCAGGGCCCGCGCCTGCGGGTTGGGAATGTAGTTCAGCTCCCGGATCACCTGCCAGACGCGCTTGGCAAGGCGCGGGTTCACCGTAGGCACGTTGTTGATGGTCCGCGACACGGTCGCGATCGAAACCTTGGCTTGTTCCGCGACCTCGCGAATGTCCATCTGCCCGCTCTTTTTGCGGGGCCGTTTTCCTGGGGTAGCAGGCGGTTTGCTCATACTGGCGGCTTAAAAACGTTTTCAGTATAGAGCAGTCCATGGAAGCCTGGCCGGAAATTGAGGAGCCAGGGCAGGGCAATCGCACGAACATCTTACATGTTGAACCGGTAAACCATCGTTCCCGCATCCCCGGTGCGCATCCCAGCAAGCCGGGCAGGGCAAGGAAACGCTTCCTTGGGGAAACGGATCGGAGGCTATAGCGGTTCTCCAATTGGTGTCGAGCGAGGCCGAGGCGATCAAGTGGCGTTTTCCTCAAGAAAACGCCACCCTGCAGGATTTTGGTGACTCGATAGAAATTGGAGAACCGCCTTA
>JAKABE010000409.1 GCA_021801945.1 Acidobacteriota bacterium | reverse complement strand
CGCCCCCCGTCTTAGCACGACACTGTCATCTTGAGAGGAGTGATACGGAATTGAGCCCCCTAAGGACCGCGTTGTGCGCAGTGTCGGCGGGGGCGGAGTGACGCAAGCCGAGTGTCTGCTCGCGATGATCGGCGAAGATATATCGGAAATTGGCCCTCGTCCGCAGGTGGTGGCAAGAATCGAGCCATACTTCGTTGCCGATCGCGACTGCGGACCCGCCACGGTCTTCGCGCTCCGCCTCGTCTGGCCCGATTTGCCCTTGCAACACCATCCATCGTGGTGGCAACAAATCCGAGCCGATTATGACATCTGGTCTCCGGAGTCTGCTGGGGACCCTCTGGTAAAGGGAAGAGCCCTTATCCCCCCGCATCACCGCAACTGTGGTCGCGCCAGGCGCCATCGAGGCAAACCTCCACGGCAGAATGGCGTGGGATAATTCCGAGGTCAATCGACACGGTGCATAGATCGCGGCCTTATCCGCGCAGGAATGCCCCATGATATTGGCTGAAGGAGCAAGGCGCTTCTTGCGGATGAAAATCGCTGGGGCAATGCCCAGAGGATCGATATCTTGGGCGCATGAATTTCTAAGACCATTGCGCGTCCAGGATGGGGCTCCTATCAATCCTGCAATGGATAATCAATATAGAGAGGTTCCGATGGGGCAAAATCCTGCCAGAGAACGGAAGTCAATCGATCCCGACCTAAGGAGCTATCTCGATAGAATTGCGCCGGCGGCGCCCGCTTCGCCGCGACTCAGCGATGCAGAACTCACACGGATGAGGCGCGCGGTCATGCTGCAGGCGCGGAAAGACAGAAGCGAGATTCCCGGACTGCCGAATCGCGTCGCAGCCTCCGACATTTCGATGGCGAATGGACTGACCGGCCGGCTTTACGCGCCCCCTGACGCGGCGGCCCTGTTACCTGTCATGGTCTACGCACACGGCGGAGGTTGGGTAGCCGGTTCGGTGGAAACGCACGATCCGTTCTGCCGTTTATTGAGTGAGGCTGCGGGTATCGTTGTTCTTTCCGTCGAGTTCCGACTGGCGCCGGAGAACCGTTTCCCCGCGGGGCTCGATGACATTCTAGCCGCCTACCAATGGACCGCAGCTCACGCGCAGAGCTGCGGCGGAGATCCAACGCGGCTGCTGTTGGGTGGAGACAGCGCTGGCGGGAACCTCGCTGCGGTTGCTGCCAATCGCATCTGCGTGGCAAACGCTGTCGTGCACCCGGCGGCGCTTATGCTCTTATACCCTGTCCTCGATCACCCCACCGGTGGGCATACCTCCTATACAGAGAACGCCACAGGTTATGGGCTCGAGGCATGTCTGATGCGGTGGTTCTGGGAGCAGTATGCGCCAGACATTTCCCCGGATGATCCGAACATCTCGCCTTTGCGCTTGGCAGCAATTCCGGCTCTCCCGCCGGTCCTCGTTGCGACAGCGGAATACGACCCCCTTCGCGATGAAGGCATTGCCTACGCGGAGAAACTGGCAAAGGCGGGCACTGCTGTGACTCATGTGCACGCGCCCGATATGCATCACAATTTTCCGGTGCATCCCGGGACTGTGGCTCGCTTCCCTCAATCTATTGCGGCTCTCGATGCAGTCGCGAAGTGGCTGCGGACAACACTGAATTAGTGCGCGCGTGATCTCGGCTTACACATCGAAAAAAGTCAGCACCAGGTCAGGTTTCAGGTCCAGGACGGTGTCGAATTTGGCGTTGCGGAACCCGGAGACTCGGGGCTTCTGCCGCGCCTTCGCCGAGCGCGTTGTATACCCCGAAACTCCCACGATCCGATCCTGCTCACCCAGCAGGTAAAGGGCTTCCGTGGTCTCATCGGTCAGCCAGACGATGCGCCGCAGGTACGGAGCGCGTTTGGCTCCCGCTGAATTGGTTTGAGGCATCACTGAATTTGAGGGCCCCGTTTCGAGGAATCGTTGGCCAGCAAGCGCAGGAATTCTGCCAACTTTCGTCTCAGGCTGTTTGCGCGCCGCCATCGGTCAGCGTCGCGGTGGCCAGCCGCTCCTGCTTGCGCCGGGCGCTCTCGGATTCGCGATATTCACGGCGGCGCAGCGCATCTTCGTAGCGACGGATCTCGTCGGGCGTCTCGGGCAGCAGGCGCGGAACCTTTTGCGGCCGGCCATGGTCGTCGATGGCCACAAAGACCAGGTAGGCGCTGGCTACGTGGACGATGGCCCCCGTGCGCGGATTCTCGGCCCACACCTTGACGCCCACCTCCATGGAACTGGTGAAGGCCCGGTTGACGCTCGACTTGAGCGTCACCAGATCGCCCAAAAGCACCGGCTGGATAAAGTCGATATGGTCCATGGCCGCTGTTACCACCGGCATGCGTGAGTGGCGGAAAGCCGCCATGGCGCCGGTGAGGTCAATGAATTCCATCAGCCGACCGCCCAGCAGGTGACCCAGCATGTTGGTGTCATTGGGCAGGATAATCTCGGTGGTTTCCGATTGCGTACTTGCGACCGTGCGCACAGTAGGATTGGTTTCCGCTCCGCTCATGCCGGGCTCACTCCATTCATGGTGGGATCCGCGTGCCCGCAGGCCCTGCCGTCCAGCTACAATAGGACAGGCGGGAGGCTCCAGCCTCAGTAGGCGGAGCGGGCTTCCTGTTCCAGTTTCGGCAATCCCAGCCAAAACCGCAAATCCCCAGGGTTCCGGGTCGAATGGCGGAGCCGAAGGGGAGGAAAATGGATAAGCTCGCAGGACTGAAAGAGATTCTGGCGCTGGACCCCAAAAACAGCTTTGCCCGTTACGGCATCGCCATGGAATTGGCCGGCCGTGCCGAAACCGACGCGGCGCTGGCAGAGTTTGACGCACTGCTCGCCAACGATCCCGATTACACCGCCGGCTACTTCATGTCCGCGCAGACTTTGGCCGGCGCGGGACGCAAGGCGGAGGCCATCGAGCGACTAAAGGCCGGGATCAGCTGCGCTGCGCGCAAAGGCAATCGCCACGCCCTGAGCGAAATGCAGGCGATGCTCGACGAGCTGGACCGGTAGCGCCCTTGAGACTGGATCAGGGCGGGGAGCCTGAACCGGCACAATTTGAGAGACCAGGGCTGAGAGGGACAATAGAACGTCCTGTGCATGGTATTCGTCCTGCGAGAATAAGCGGAGATTATATCTCACAACTTGGACTTTTTCCCTGAAGAGGCGTCTAATTATCATATATGGCTAAATACTCGATCGTTGTGCCTTTTCACAATGAAGAGGAGAACGTCACGGCTCTCTATGCGCGCCTCAAGCAGGTGATGGAACAAGTCGGCGATAGCTTTGAGCTGGTGCTGGTGGATGACGGCTCGAACGACCGCACCTACAAGCTCCTGGAAGAGATTGCGGCAGTGGATAGCCGCGTGCTGGTGGTGAAGCTGCGGCGGAACTTTGGCC
>JAKABE010000408.1 GCA_021801945.1 Acidobacteriota bacterium | reverse complement strand
CCTGAAACCGGCTGGCCGTTGGGCGCCGGTTTGAGAATCGCCGTGATCGCGTTCTGGGCGGTCAGATATTCTTTGGCCACACGGTTGACGTCCGCGAGCGTCACGCGCTTGATGGCTTCCACATCCTCGTCGGGAGAGGTGCGACCTTCGGCCGCCAACGCGTTCGACCACACGTCGGCCAGGCCGGAGATAGAGTTGCGGTTGAACTCAGCCGAGGCCACCTCATTCCGTATGGCAGCGGCCACCAGGTCCGCCGGGACTCCATTCTGCACGTAATTCTTGAGAATACCGCGCATCTCGTTCATGGCGCTGGTTGCGTCCGCAGTGGCGGGCAGAGCCACCATGCTGTAGGCCACACTGGCCTTGGGATAGGTCTCCGCCAGGCCAAACTCCGCCGCGAGAGCCTTGCCTGCGGGAACCATGGCGTAGAGATTCCCGCGCTGGCTGGCAAGCACGTCGGCCAAAATCTGGCTGGCCGCGTAATCGGGCGAGCTGGTGCCGGGAAAACGGTAGGCGATAAAGCCGAGAAGGTAGGGCAGATTGCTGCTGAGCGTGAAGGACTCGGATTTCACGGGCTTCAAATCAATCGCGGGCCGCTTGGGCAATGGATGGCTGGGAATTTCGCCGAAGAGTCTGCGCACCTCGGCCATCGTGGAGACGGGGTCCACATCGCCGACGATCACCAGGATGGTGTTGCCGGGCGTATACCACTTTTCGTAGAACTGCCTGAGCATGGCGCCGGTGGTGGCGTCGAAGGATTCTTTTGTGCCCAGCGGATCGTGCGCATAAGGTGTGCCCGCGAACATATCCTGATTGACGCGGTCAATGAACTTGTAGGTTGGGTTGGAAAGATCGCGCGCCACCTCCTGCTCGATGGCTCCACGCTCCTGCGCCCACTGCTGCTCGGAGTCGTCAATCCCGCGGAAACATGCGGCCTGCGCCTCCAGCGCCACGTTCAGATCAGCCGCCGGAATGGTGGCGTAGTACTGCGTGATGTTCTGCTGGGTGTCGGCATCGTTATCGCCGCCCAACTCGGCGTAGATCGCGGCTGTCTGGTCGGCGGTCATCCCCGTGCATCCCCGGAAGGCCATGTGCTCCTGAGCGTGAGCCATGCCTGGAAAGCCCGGCGGTGTCTCATTGCCGCCCACAAGAACATTCGCCTCCACCGAGACCACGGGGGCCAGTGTATTGCGAATGATGACGACGCGCATGCCGTTCGGCAGAGTGGCTCGCACCGCATGGGATGGCTCCTGCCCGCGCACCACGCATGGGCGCATGGCGAAGGTGGCAGACAAAAGCAATAAAACAAGAAGGCGTTTTGCACTCATTCAGGAGTTCTCCAGAGGTATCCGCGCGGGCGGAGAGGATGTTATCGCGGCCGATTTCAACACTGAGCGATCCTATTTCAGTCTTACACGGCGATGCCTGGGCCTCAAAACCTGGAGTGGTCCTGCCGGTCGAGTAATTTACAGCGAACGGCGATCAGTGTCTTATTTGGTTGTCTCAGCCAAGGGGTCCACCCCAGACGGTCTCCGTCACGCTCCCGCCTTCTTCTCGATCTTGGCCCATGTGTCTTTGAGCGGTAGCGTTCGGTTGAAGACAAGATTGCCCGCGGTGGAGTCTGGGTCGAGGCAAAAGTAGCCGATACGCTCGAACTGGAAGGGTTCCGCGAGGGCAGCTGCGGCGAGCGAGGGCTCCAGTTTGGCGCTGGTGAGAACTTCGAGGGAGTTGGGATTGAGGATGTCAAGAAAGGTTTGGCCCTCTCGTAAGTTGCCGGGATCGGGCTGGGTGAAGAGCTTGTCGTAGAGGCGAATTTCCGCGCAGATGGCGTGCTCGGCGGAGACCCAGTGCATGGTCGACTTGACCTTGCGGCCATCTGGTGAGCTACCACCGCGGGAGCCCGGATCGTAGGTGCAGTGAACTTCAACAACGCTGCCATCGGCTGCCTTGACGACGTTTTGTGCGGTTACAAAATAAGCGCTGCGCAGGCGCACCTCCTTGCCGGGCGATAGCCGGAAGTATTTGGGCGGAGGGAGTTCGCGGAAGTCGTCCTGTTCGATGTAAAGCTCGCGGCTAAAGGGAACCTGGCGCGTGCCGGCGCTGGGGTCCTCGGGATTGTTCTGGACTTCGACGTACTCGACCTGACCGGCCGGGTAGTTGTCGATGACCAGCTTGAGCGGGTGCAGGACGGCCATGGCGCGGCGGGCGCGGCGGTTGAGGTCGTCGCGCTGGAAGTGCTCCAGCATTTCAATATCGGTTGTCCCGTTGGTGCGCGTGGCGCCGATGGCGGCGCAGAAGCTGCGCAGGCCCGACGGCGTGAAGCCGCGTCGGCGAATGCCGGAGAGCGTGGGCATGCGGGGATCGTCCCAGCCGCTGACATGGCCCTCCTGCACAAGCTGGAGGAGCTTGCGCTTGGAAAGCAGCGTGTAGGTGAGGTTGAGACGGTCAAATTCGAACTGCTGCGAGGGGAAGATGCCCAATTGCTCGATGTACCAGCGGTAGAGCGGCTGGTGGTCGGCAAACTCGAGCGTGCACATGGAGTGGGTGACCTGCTCGATGGAGTCCGACTGGCCGTGGGCGAAATCGTACATGGGGTAGATGCACCACGCGTCGCCGGTGCGGTGGTGCGTGGCGTGGAGGATGCGGTACATGACCGGGTCGCGCATGTTGAGGTTGGGCGAGGCCATGTCGATCTTGGCGCGGAGAACGCGCGAGCCGTCGGGGAACTCGCCAGTCTTCATGCGCTGAAAGAGGTCGAGGTTCTCTTCGACGGAGCGATTGCGGTAAGGCGAATCCTTGCCGGGCTCGGTGAGGGTGCCGCGGTACTGGCGGATTTCATCGGCGGTGAGGTCATCGACGTAGGCCTTGCCGGCGCGGATGAGCTGCAAAGCCCACTCGTAGAGCTGGGGGAAGTAGTCGGAGGCGTAGCAGAGGCGCTCCCACTCGAAGCCCAGCCAGCGCACGTCCTTCTGAATGGAGTCGACGTACTCCTGCTCTTCCTTTTCGGGGTTGGTGTCGTCGAAGCGCAGGTTGGTTTTGCCGCCAAACTCGTCGGCCAGGCCGAAGTCGAGGCAGATGGCTTTGGCGTGGCCGATGTGCAGGTAGCCGTTGGGCTCGGGAGGAAAGCGGGTTTGGATGGCGGCGTCGCCGAACTTTCTGGTGCGTACATCCTCGGCGATGAGGTCCTGGAGGAAGTTGGAGGGGGTGCGAACGTCGTTTTCGCCGGAGCCTTCCGAATTGTTGATCATAGCTGTTGTTCCTTACCTTTTCGACGCGACGTTTGCGCCGCCCCTGCGGGGCTGAGTGTTTCTGCCCACGCTGAAGCGCGGGGCTAGCCACCGCTGCGCCTGAGGCGCATAGCCGGCGATGTATATTCAGGCCTCAAACCGGAGTCATGCGGTCGCTCCGAGCGACTCGAGTTTTGCTTCGGCCTGGCGGATACGCTCGAGACAAACCTCACGGCCCAGGACGACCATGGTTGCAAAGAGCGGCGGCGCGTTC
>JAKABE010000407.1 GCA_021801945.1 Acidobacteriota bacterium | reverse complement strand
GATCTTCTTCCTCCAGCTCGGCACTGTAGACGGGCGCGAAGACCTCTTCCATGCGGCCCGCCTGGTAGAGTTCCTCGAGGCTGGCAAGGCCGAAGGTGTCGAGAAACAACTGCGTTGTCCGCCAGAGCTTCTCCCGCCGTGGCCCCAGGCGAGCTTCGCGCGCGATCAGCTTTCGATTCCGCAGCGTCTGCACCGTTCCCGCGCTCTCAATACCGCGAATCGCATTGATGTCGCCCAGAGCGACCGGCTGCTTCAGGGCAATGATGGCCAGAGTCTCCAGGGCCTGGGCGCTCAACGGCTTTTCCTTCCGCTCCGGCAGCAGACGGCCGATGCGGTCGGCATACTGGGGCTTCATCTCCAGACGTATCCCGCGCCCCCGACGCCGCACCTGGACGCCTCGATCGGCCGCCAGCAGATCCGCCTCGAACTCCTGGAGCGCCGCGTCGATCTCCTGTTCTGTGACATCCAGAGATTGGGCCAAGGCCTCCAGCGTCACTGGACGGTCCGCGGCCATCAGCATCGCTTCGAGGTACGGCTTCAGTTCCCAGCTCGCTTCCACCTACCTGCTCCTTCAATCACACCAAGCGGATGGGACCCGGGTACTGCGCTACCAGCGGATCGGTTGTCGCCAGAGTGATTCCCTCCACCGTTGCTTGCGCGATAAGGATGCGGTCGAAAGGGTCTTTATGAATCGGCGGCAGGCCGTCGATGGCCACTGCGTGCTCGCTCGCAATCGGCAGTTCGCCGTAGCCATTGTCCAGCAACCCGCGACGAAGCAAGCGCGCATCCACCTTAAAATCATCCCGATCCAGTCCGCGCTTGATTGCAATCTCCCACAAACTGGCGGCGCTGAACATCAGCTCATTGTCCGGATCGTCCAGCAAGGTCCGAGCCGCGCCCGACATCCGGCTGGAATCGCCCGCAGCCCACAGCAGCAGATGCGTATCCAGCAGCAACTTCATGGCTTGCCGCGGAAAAGCCGGGCAATCTCGGCCTCGCCCATCCGATCAAAGTCGCTGGGCACCGTAATTTCTCCAACCAGGAAGCCCAGACGTCGTATTTGTGCGCCGATGGGCGCGTTCAGCGAGGTGACCTTGACCAGCGGTTTGCCGGCTTTGGCAATGATGAACGGCTCCCCCTTGGAGGCCTGCTCGACGAGCTTGGAGAGTTGGGTCTTGGCTTCATGGATATTGACTGTCTGCACCGTTGCTCCTAATGACTAAGTTTATCTAGTTTAGTTTGTTTATCGGTAATCTGCAAGATGGATCGGAAATATTCCCAGAGTTAGAAGGAGCGCGACACCCCTCTCACCCCGTCCAGAGCACGGCACGACCCCTGGCAAATGGCGCTGCAAACCTTGTTCTTTCTCAGACTCAGAGTTGATCGTTGTTGTCTGGGGTCGTGTCTGGAGCATTTTCGAGAAAGCCTGCTAGGCCGTGGCCATCGGCATTTCCAGCGCGCCGCACAAAAAATTCAGCTGCCGTTTCTGCAACCCCAACCTTCTGGGCCACAGCCACGGCAATCCATTGATTGAGTGAAACCCCATCTTCTTTGGCAAGCCGCTGTGCGGCGCGCTTGATCGAGACGGGAAGCTTCAGGGGATATGTAGATCGATTCATCGATTTAACCTCCATAGAGTTTCCTGGGGCGTGAGGACCGGCAGATCGAAGCGCCGGGAGGCTGTCAGGAAATGACGAACATTGTGCGTCACCAGAGCGTCCGCACCGCCATTGATGGCCGTCTCCAAAACCATCTCATCTCCTGGATCGGTCACCTGCGGCCGCCATCGAAAATGAAGCTCCACAGGCCTGATCCATACCGCCAACTCCGCCAGAAACTGATTGACCTGCTCGATGGAAAGCCCGTGAGCCAGGCGTTGTTCGGGTCGAAGCAGAACCTCCTCGTATTCCAAAAACAATGGCGGGCAGGCCAGCGGTTCGATCCTCCGCATTGGTATCAAACGCATGAGAGCGTTGGAAGCACCAGATTGGCTCCGCAAAGCCGCTACGATGACCGATGTATCGAGAACGAGCCTCACATGACATAGCATACCATGTCACATCGATTACGATATCTGCCAGAAATCTCACCAGGACGAATTCTCCCGCCAGATTTTCTCTCACAGTCCCAGCTTGCTCTCCGCGCTCTGCCGGTCGGCCTGGTCCTCGCGGGCATAACGGTGGACCATGGCCACACTCTTATGTCCCGTTTGTTTCATGATTTCGCGGTCGGTGGCCCCGTTGGCCGAGGCCTCGGTGACGAAGCCGGCGCGCAGGGAGTGTCCGCCGTAGTCTGCCGGATCGCCGATATTGGCGCGGCCCGCCAACCGTTTCACAATTCTTCCGATCGAGTCCTTGTCGAGCGCGTCGCCCACGTTGCCGTGTCGCCCTACCCGGCGCAGGACGTAGCCTTCCTTGATGCCAGCGATTTTCAACCAGTTGTCGAGGGCCAGGATGGGGCAGGTGCGGTCATGGATCCCATAAAGAATCTCCACTTCCCTTCCCTTCTTTTCCTGGTCGGTCTTCGACTGCGGAATGGTGATCGTGATCCCCTTGCGGTGGCGATGGATGTCTTCGACCCGCAAGGCCGCCAGCTCGGCGCGCCGCAGGCTGCCGGCAAAGCCCACGAGCAGCAGCGCCTTGTCGCGCGCGGCCGCGATCGTGCCCTCGAGCGACGCGATCATCTGGACGATCTTCTCCCGGGTCAACGGTTTTTTCATGATGGGTGCTGTGCCCAGCTTGCGGCGGATGCCATGCAGCGCGTCGGCCACCAGGGGGTGCCGCATGGCGGCCGGAGAATCGAGGCCCTCGGCCTTGTGCCGGACGGCGATCGCAGTGAGGCGCCGGGTGATGGTGCTCGACTTGCGCGGTTGGTCACCGTTCGATGGTTTGGCGAGAGCGCTGATGTAGAGGGCCACCGTTTCCGGCTGCGCGGGAAGGAAGGAAAGTCCATGCCTGCGGCACCAGGCCTCGAAGTCCCGCCAGTCGGACTCGTAGGCCCGATGGGTGGCGTCCGCCTTGGCGGCCCAGATAAACTCGGTGGCGGAGCGGGCGGTCTCGTATAAAGGGTCATCGGTGCGGAAGGGGCGCAGGGTCAGAGCGCTGGCCGTGAGGCCAACTACCGGAGACGCCGACGCAGGGCCTGTCTCGGGAGGCAGGATTTCTGGGGGATGAGGGTCCATGCGACCTCCTGTGTCCGATTTGGGGCCGTTTTCCGTGGAATTCGGCCCGTGGGTTGGGGCTGACCTTGTAACTAGGAGAAAACGGCCACTTCCGCGATTCTAGCATACACAGCGCCTGATAACCTCTTCTTCTCAGGCTTTACAATACATCTTTATTTTGCGTGTCCGCGCATGCACGTCGTTCTCGTGTTATGCTCGTTCCATGCCCGCCCGGCCTCGTTGGCACGCCGATGTCGCGAAAATTCGAGCCGCTGTGTCCAGTCTGTCCGCCCCTTTCCTCGACCGGCCGGCCATGGAGCGCCTCTTCGGCGTGCAATCGCGCCA
>JAKABE010000406.1 GCA_021801945.1 Acidobacteriota bacterium | reverse complement strand
AGGCCTGGATGCGGTCGGCGATGAAGAGAGCCTCGTTTTCGCCGTCCGGGGCCTCGTAGTAGCCGATGGGCGCGCCGCCCTGGCGATCGGTCCAGAGCTTTTTGCCCTTGCGGCGGAGGTTGTTCTGGACCACCGCGCCCGCGGCTTCCAAAATCACCTGGGTTGATCGGTAGTTCTGCTCCAGCCGGATGATCCTGGCATCCGGGAAATCCTGCTCGAACTCCAGGATGTTGCGGATGTCGGCGCCGCGCCAGGAATAGATGCTCTGGTCCTCGTCGCCCACGGCGCAGACGTTCTTGCGCTCGCCTGTCAGCAGCTTCATCAGTTCGTACTGGGGGCGGTTGGTGTCTTGGTACTCGTCGACCAACAGATAGCGGTAGCGGTGCTGGTAGCGCTCCCGGGCCTCGGCGGAGACCTTCAGCATGCGGACGGCCTCGAGCAGCAGATCGTCGAAGTCCATGGCGTTGTTCTTGAGGAGCTCGGCCTGGTAGGCCTTGTAGATGTGGGCGACGCGCTCGCTGGTGGGATCCTTGGAGCCGAGGAAGTAGTCCTGGGGATCGACCATGTGGTTCTTGGCCCAGGAGATGCGGCCGAGCACCGTGCGCGGCGTGAGCTGCTTGGTGTCCAGCCCCATGCGCTTCATCACCTGCTTGACTATGCCCTGCTGATCGTTCTCGTCGTAAATGGCGAAGGCGCGAGTGAGGCCCTTGTCGCCAATCTTCAGCGCCTCAATGTCGCGGCGAAGAATGCGCACGCAGAGCGAGTGGAAGGTAGAGATCAACGGCTTGGCCAGCGAGCTGTGGCCCAGAAGCTCATCGACGCGCTCGGCCATTTCGCCCGCCGCCTTGTTAGTGAAAGTCACGGCCAGGATGGAGTCGGGCGCGACGTTCTTCTCGCGGATCAGCCAGGCGATGCGGTGGGTGATGACGCGCGTCTTGCCGGAGCCAGCCCCGGCCAGGATGAGCAGAGGGCCTTCAGTGGCCTCGACGGCGGCGCGCTGCTCGGGATTCAGGTTGGCGAGGAGACTGTGCACGGAAGAAGTCCGAAAGAATCGTTCTGTATCTAGTGTACCGTTCGGAAGAGTCACAGATGCGCCGTCCCCGGCGGGTACAAGCGCGGCGCGGTATCCTAAAGATGCCATGAATCCAAATCATCGTTTGCTGCGCCGCGTGGCCGTTTATTGCGGCTCCTCGGAGGGGAAACACTGTGCTTTTCGCGCCGAAGCCGAAGCGCTGGGCGAGTCGATCGCCAAGGCGGGGCTGGGGCTGGTCTATGGCGGAGCCAATGTGGGCCTGATGGGCGCGGTAGCCGATGCGGCCCTCGATGCGGGAGCCGAGGTGATCGGCGTGCTTCCCGAGGTGCTCAACGGCAGGGAGATTGAGCACACGGGCTTGACCGTGCTGGAACTGGTGCCCACCATGCACGAGCGCAAGGCGCGCATGCACGCGCTGGCCGATGGATTTATCGCGCTGCCGGGCGGCTACGGCACTCTGGACGAGATGCTGGAAGCGGTTACCTGGGCGCAACTGGAGCTGCACAACAAACCCTGCGTTCTGGTCAATACGCTGGGCTACTGGAATGGATTGCTGGCCTTTCTTGACTCCACGGTCGCGGCGGGGTTTCTCAATGCCGAAAACCGGAAGCTGCTGCGCGTGGCCTCCGATGCGGCTGAGGCGGTGAGGATGATCGCCGGGCAGTGGAAGTGATCCTCGGCATGCGAGGGTGGTGGAGCTCACCTATCTTCAGTTCTTAGGCGGCCGCATCGCATAAGTTCTGACTTAGGTTCGTGCCGGTTGACAGTGGCCTCACAGGACAACGCGCAGCGAGGCTCACGTGCGTCAGTATGTGGGAATCTCTGCGGCCACGCTGTTGGCCCATCTGCCTCGCTCCGCTCTGCAAGCGTTATGATTCCCATATGTCGAAGAAGATTCGTTTCGGAGTCCTGAGCACCGCTGCGATTGGATTGAAAAAGGTCATTCCCGCCATGCAACGAGGCGACAGCACTGAGGTCACCGCCATTGCTTCGCGCGACCTCGCCAAAGCCCGGCAGGCGGCGAGCGCCCTGGGGATCGCGACGGCGTATGGATCGTATGAAGACCTGCTCGCCGACCCGAACATCGACGCGATTTACAATCCGCTACCCAATCCCCTGCATGTGCCGTGGACGGCCAAGGCGGCTGAGGCCGGCAAGCATGTTTTGTGTGAGAAGCCGCTGAGCATGACCGTGGCCGAGGCCAAGACTCTGCTCGCAGTGCGAGACCGCACTGGCATGAAGATATGCGAAGCTTTCATGATCCGCAGTTTTCCGCAATGGCTGCGCTTGCGCGAGCTGCTGGATGCCGGGCGCGTAGGTGAGTTACGCGCCGTGATGGGATGCTTCAGTTATTTCAATGTCGATCCGGCAAACATTCGTAACAAGGCGGAGACCGGCGGGGGCAGCGTGTACGACATTGGCTGCTATCTGATTCACGGCTCGCGCTACGCCTTCCGGCAAGAGCCGGCGCGGGTGGTTGCCCTGCTTGACCGCGATCCCAACTTAGGCACCGACAGGCTGGCTTCGGCGATCCTCGATTTTGCCGGCGGTCAGGCTATCTTCACGTGCAGCACCCAACTGATCCCCTACCAGCGCATCCACTTTCTTGGCACGCACGGGCGCATCGAGCTGGAGATTCCCTTCAACGCTCCCAATGACCGCCCGGCGCGCATGTTGATCGACGCAACCGGCGATCTGCGCGGCAGCGGAATAGCCACCGAGACTTTTCCCGTGGCCGATCAATACACCATGCAGGGAGATGCCTTCGCCAAAGCAATCCGCGAAGATACCGAGGTCCCGGTCACGCTGGAAGACTCCATCGGCAACATGGCCGTGATTGAAGCTATCTTCCGGTCGGCTGAGTCGCGGCAATGGGAAACACCGCGGCGCTGAATTTTGTGCTGCGGTGTGCCGTTTGGGAGGATGCAAACGGAGCGCTGCGCCAGTGGCAAGCTTGTGTTTCTCCGCTGCCGGCAGCAACGCGAAAACGCGTGAGCTGTTTCGAGGCCAGGCTCAAGCCCATCGAGTCGCGCGCGGCGGCTATCTGCCCGCGGCTTTCTTCTGCGCTTCCCACCGGCGCCGGACGGCCTCGACAATTCGCTTTCTGCCTTCGGCGGAAAGCTGTCTCTTCTTCCTCTTCATTGCCGGTTTGAGGGTGGCGCCTTTCGCGGCAGCCGCGGGCCTTCTGGGCCTGCCTGCTCTCTTCCTTGGCGCGGCTGCGGAAGTTCCGCCAAGTAACGCGCGCGCCTGTTGGAGCAACGCAATTTCACGATCCACTGCAGTCAAGATTTCTGAAACTCCCATATGTCCTCCGTTGCTCCGGCCTGCGGCCGGGCAGCAGCGTAGATAAGTTACGCTCATTGCGAATGCAACCGCGCACTTGCTATACGATAAGCGCACTTCGGCATCTCATGCAATCGGAAAGTTGCTTAATAGGTGTTGCTCTATGTCGTCTGCGCGGCGGAAGGCAACC
>JAKABE010000028.1 GCA_021801945.1 Acidobacteriota bacterium | reverse complement strand
TTCGCGCAGGTTCGTGCACGGGGTCGGATGGCGCGGTTCAGTTGTTGAGCGAGGGATTGGCGAGGGGTTGGGGCAGAAGAGGATGAAAAGAATTGGCCGGAAGATTCCCAACGATAATTGAGATTCTCTGAGCGAATCGTGGAGTCAAAAGCCCAGGTTGTCGTTCACCGCGACGGCGATCTCTTGCCCCACAGAGGTGTAAATAGCGGTGGTCGCCACGGAATCGTGCCCAAGCATGAACTGGATCTGTTCGAGCTTTCCGCCCTGCTTGCGGCACAACTTCGCGCAGGTGCGCCGGGCGTCGTGCGGGCCGAAGCCTTCGATGCCGATGGCTTTTGCCGAGGCGACCACGACGTTCCAGATGGCCCAGACGCCAAGGGCCTCTCCCGGCAAAATGCGGCCGCTTTTGGTCAGCCGCCGGAACACGGGCCCCGAAGTGATGCCCGCCGCCCGGGTCCAGTCGTCGATGGCAGCCTTGGCGCCGGCGGGCAGGGCCACGGTCCGCACCCGGCCGCGCTTGCCGCGGATGTCGGCCAGCACCCAGCGGCCCTCTCGCATCTGGATATGGCTCATATCCAAATGCGCCGCCTCCTCGCGGCGCAATGCAGACTGAGTGAGTATGGCCAGGATTGCGTAGTCGCGCTTGCCTTTGAGCCGGCTGCGATCCGGAACGGCGAGCAGGTCTCTGGTTTGCTCGACGGTGAGCCACTGGCCCAGGCGCACGCCCTGGGCGGGAACATTGGGCACGGAGAGGATGCGCCCGGCAGCGGAGGGATCCACCAGGCCGTTCTCGCGGGCTTCGGTGACCAGCTTGCGCACGCCTGAAAGACGAACATTGATGGTCGAAGCGCCGAGGCCGGCGTCCACCATCTCCGCTCGGTACTGCTGGAATAACGGACGGCTGATCGGCTGACCGGTGCGTACGGACAGCGCAACGATATCGTCGAACGCCTTCCCATAGGCGCGGCGCGTGTGGCCTGAAGGAACAGAGTTGGTGAGCATGGTGCGTAGCGCCGCGACCGAGGCCGAGCCGATCGGACGAGCCGCCGGCAGAAGAAGAGAAAACGGATTGAGAGCGGAGATAGAGTCGTCCATAGAGAGTCTCCTGGTTGAGTTGCTTGAGTTGTGTCGCGTCGCCTCCCGACAGGCAGTAATCCGGCGGGCACCACGGGGAACGAGTTGGTGAAGAGCAACGGTGATCGCGGTGCGTGACCGACCTCGCTGTCAGCACCGCGGAGGTGAGACTATTCATCCCAGTCGCAGTCGAAATCATCGAGGTCAGATTCGATGAGGTCAACGAACATCCTTGGCCAGCAGTCCGGCTCTCCGCACCAGGGGCAAACAATCTGCGACTCGTTGCAGCGATCCAGCCGCCCGCCGCAGCTCGTACACGTATCCATAGACCACTCCTTTCGTTGATTTGCGGCGGAGCTGCGGAGCTCGGCTCGTGACCGGGACCGCACCTCATAGTTCCTCCTTGCTTCGCGACGCAAGTGCGGAGGCGACCGCCGCGCTGCGGACAACACGGAGTGACGGAGCCTCCGTTTTGCTTCGGCCGTGGCGCGCCTATCACTGTTCACTTCAAGTTCGGAATGCGAGGGAGGGGGGAAGAAATTGAAGAGGCAGTTGAAGCATTGGACGGAGTTCCACCTCACCGCCGGTAGACCGGGTGCATGGTTCCGGGTGGGCGGGGGGCGGAAGTCCGATCATGCTCCGAAGCCAAAACGACTCGCGGCTTGGAAGATGCGCAATGTGCCGGATAGAGTTCGCTGATCGGTTCGCGGAGCGGCCGGCGCTGACCCGCAAGTCCGGTTCACCGCAACCGCCTGGGGACGCGTAAAAATGAATCGCAAGGGCGCGTTCTGCCTGTTTTGAGGGCTCCGCATTCTGACGACGTCACGACTGCATCAAAGTGTGCTTCCAACTTACGTCGCCTTTTTCGAGCAAGCCATGATTGTTGCCTGGTGCCGAATGAAGCGGATCGGTGCAGAGACTCGGAGCCGCGAAATTGGGCGAGCATCCAGGGGTAAGATGGTCGTGGAAAATAGCGACTTCCTCCACAGGCTGGAAGAGCGATGATATAGAAGCCCGCGGAGTAGAACCCGATGCGAGATCGCAGGTGACCGTTAATCATCGTCGAAGTAATCCAGGTCGTCCGGTTGTATTCCGCGCGACTTGAGAAATAGGCCGTAAAGAACAATTGGCCAGACGATGAGCAGCGTCGGCGCGACGAGCAAGGCAAGGAATCGCACCTCAGGTCGCCAACGCAAGAAAAAGCAGTTGCGCCGCGGAGTGGCCAAAAGCAACACGAGCAGACAAGTTGAACATACTGCAAAGCAGATGGCGGCTAGTTGCGCAGCGAAGGGCAACTCAAGGAACAGGATGAAATCGTTCATGGCAGTCCTTTCAGGGTTATTATTGCCGCGGATCGGGACCAGCACGGTCCACGGTGCAAGGCGAATTTCACAGACGCGCCCGGTCGAAATCTCTGGAGCAGCAGGGCCTCCAACTATATTTCCTTTCTGAGAATGACCGGGGAGCTTCGGCAACGAGAATGGTCGTCACTGTGGTTCAGGTGTGAGTGGCAGATACGCCCACTTCTCCCCGATGCGAGTTCTCGTCGTGCATGAGAGATACCCGCAGGAGCCGGCGCTGGCTTTCTATGGCGAAGATGGGGCTTCACCGTGCCACCGACAATTCTCTTGGTCTTCATTGGTGAGCGCCGGTAACGGCCACGGCGACATAGAATTCGCAGGCTATGTCAGTTCGAGACGAGTTCTCCGCGTTCTCCAAGCACGGCTTCAAGATCGAAGTCGCGGGCCTCGGGAACATGGGCGAACTGTGACCTTGCGCAGGTGAAGATCGATGGGGGGACCTGCAACATATAGTTCCCCGCTTGAATAGCTTCTGGCGAATAGATTCGAAATCCTCCGAGCCACAGTCTGTCACTGCGGGAAATTGCATAACCCAATGCCGCCAACTCGGTTTCGATCTCGTCTGTGACAGAACCGGGAGGAACATCGGCGTAGCCGCATTTGCTACGCTCGGCAATGGCTATCAGGTTGATGGTTGAGCGCTTCATTCCGCTCCTTTCCGGCGTAGGAAGGTCTAGCCGAGAGGTGCCGTCGGCGCGATGCCGATCATGGTTGCTGCACCAGGTTGGTGATGTGGAACTGCTCCGGATCGGGTTATCGCGTCCGTCAAGCCGCAACAGCTTGAGCGACAACCGAGTAGGACGACGGTTGCAGTTGGCGGTTCTGTTGGGAAGATGGATGGAGAGGACGGAGGCCGAACGACCCCCGGCTACCTCCGAACTGATCACTCGGACAGGATTCCCCCGCGGCACCGGTACCGGTCTTATTTACCTGGTTTTGGCGGATTCGGATTTGGGGGATTTACAGTCCCATCAAATCAAGTTTCGGAACGAAGCGGCCTCGTATTCCCTCGCATCGTTTGTGGCTCGGTGCGCAAAGCGGCATTTTCGTGCGGCGACTGCGGAAATCGGAATTGGGGGAGCAAACAGGGGTGAGAAACCTCTTCATTATTGCGGGTTTATCGTTTGACCCGGACGGGAACCTCTATATCTCCGGCTTTCGATCGGTGCGGCAAGTTTTGCTGGGGAAATAGGGCGGCGTGAGGAGAAGCGGATCGTCTACTCCGGATGTCCCTGGCCGGATACGCGCTTCTTCGATACCGCCTCATTCTCAGTCGAGACGGATCACGTCCACCGCCGTGCCGAGCTCGCTCTCCGCCAACTCCACCACCCGCTGATGATGGGTGAACAGGATCGGCTGCATGCGACCACCCACCGCGCCCAGCGCCCCCAGCGCCCGCCGCGTCCGCCCATCATCGAAGTTGGTCAGCAGATCGTCCCCGATAAACGGCAAAGGCTCCGCCCGGGTTGCGTAATCCTCGAGATACGCCAGGCGCAGTGCCAGGTAGAGCTGATCGCGCGTGCCTTCGCTCATGGCCTCGATGCCTACCGCGCCCGCCCCGGCGCGGCGACCCACCAGGCGCACCGCGTCGCTTTCGTCGTAGGCCTGCTCGATCCCCGAAAAACTCTCTGCCGTCATCCCCGAGAACAACTCGCCGGCGCGCTTGAGCAGCGGCGCTTCCTGCTGGCTGCGGTAGTGCTCGATGGCGTCGGAGAGCAGCATCTGCGCCACCCGTTTCACCGCCCACACGCGGGCGCAGTGAAGCAACTGCGACTCGGCGTTTCTCTTCAACTGCAGCGCAATCTCCGCGCCGGCGCCATTCTCCAATTCCTCCAGCTGCTTCTCGGCTTCTCTCAGACGGGCGAAGATCTCATTCTCCTCCTCGCCCAACTGCATCTGCCGGGTCTGCAACTCCTCGATCTCCGCGGCCGCGGCCGCGTCGTCGAAGCCGTCCATGGCGGCCCGCAACTCCGCCTCGGATCTTCCCCGGCTGAGGGCCAGCAGCGTCCGGCGCTGCTGGCGAAGCGACGCCAGGATGGACTCCCGCGCTTCCAACTCTGCGATCTGCAGGGAAGCCTGCTCGGCGGGAGGCAGGCCTTTGCACAAGCCGTCCAGGGCCTCCCGGGCGCTGCCCACATGCGCTTCCGTGGTGACGATCTGTTCTCCCAGTTCGGCGACTCTCTTCTCCGCCTGCCGGGCCATGGACTGTACCTGCAGAGCCTCCGTGAGCCGTCCCGCTAGGCTCTTCGCGGCCTCATCCGCGCCCAGGCTAAGATCTGCTTCTCCGAGCTCGGCGAGTAGCGCCGCACAGCGCGCTTCAAAGCTCTGCATGTCGCGCTCCATCCCCGCAACCCGCCGGGTGCGGTCCTGTAGCTGCGCGACCACTGAGGGGACCTGCTGCCAAACCTCCAGAGCCGCCTCCGCTTGCTCCACAGCGGTACTGGCAGGCAGATTTACGGAGGACATCACTTCCGCCCACGCCTGGCTCCATGCCCCGGCATGTTCGCGCAGCTCATGCTGTTCCGATTCCAGCATCACGAGGCGCTCCTCGGCGGCTTGCACCAGGGTGGCGGTCTCGTGCGATTGCCTCCACGCCTCCGCCCGTCTTTCAATTTCCTCTTCAATGCCCTGCCGCAGCAACGCCGGAGGCAGCGTGTCCGTCTCCGGTATGTCTACCAGCCTGCCCAACTCGCGAAAGGCCGGATCGATGCCGCGCAGGGCGGCGGCGATTTCCTCGAACTCGCTCTGCTGTGCGAGCACTGCCGCGCGTCGCTGAAACAAGTCGCGGACCTGCGCCAGCCAGCCCTCCATCTTGCGCGCCGGTCCGGGGGTCAACCCCAGCGGAGCCCAGAGGCGGGCCCACTCTTCGTCGTACCGGGCGATTTCCCCTTCCTGTTCGGACAAGCTGGCCACAGCCTGCCGCAGGCGCTCCAGTTCCTCTTCGAGGCGCTTGCGGGCCCCGGCCCGGCTGGCCAGGCGGTCAGCGTTTCGCACCGCGTCATCGGAGAGCCGGTCTGCGGTGTCGATCGTCTTTTCGAATTGGACGATGCGCCCCGCCGTCTCTCCCGCGGGTAGAGGCTCGGACTCGCGCAGGAGAATCGAGCGCAGCGGGGCCCATCGGCCTGCGCGCGCCGTCCTCACCTCCGCAATGTGCTCCGGGGTGGCTTCGAGAGGCTGTAGCTCCTGCGCTTCGACGGCCGCCTGGAACGTAGGCAGAGCATTCTCAATCTCCGTTCTTGCCGCCTGGCGAGTGGCCAAGTCCCACGCCAACTGCTCGCCACGCGCAGCGAACACGGCGACGGTCTCGGCGGCAGGTAAGGACGTGCCGGCCAGCGCGTCGAGATCGGCGATCGGAGGAGAAAGCTGGGCGGCGCGTTCGCGCAGTTGTAGCCCCTCCCTGAGGGTGACGCGCTGCAGACGCTCGGCCTCCCCCAGCCGGCTCAACACCGGCATTATCCGTGCGAGACGTTCTCGCAGCGGCGCCGGATCGCCGGCCGCAGGGTACGCCGTCCTTCGCTTCAACAGGTCCTTGTGGGCCGCTTTCTCCCGGGCGAGCCTCTGAGTCAGCGCCGCAGCGTCTGCCTCGATGCGCTTGCCCGCATTGATCTGCTCCCTTACCGCCGCGATGACCAGATCGCTGGGCAGCAGCAGGATGACGTCGGCATCGGGCGCAAGCCCCAGGCGCAGGCGAAATTCACTCAGCTTTCTGCGGAACTGCTCGGCTTCGCCCTCCACCCGCGGCAGCTGCGTCTTCTCCGCCGCATAGCTTCCGGATTCCGAGAGCAGAGCATTGATGGCTGGCCCCCGCGCGATCAAAGGGTGATCAACGATGAACCCCTCGGCGGCGGCGATCGCGCCGCGGCGTTCATTTTTGAGCCTCTGCAGCTCGGCGGCATGTTTCTCCCACAGATCGCAGGCTGCACGCAGTTCGAGAATGCGGACGCTCTCCACGGCTGGCAGGTGCGCATAGGCCTTCAGCAACTCCTCCTGGGTGCCGATGGCCAGCAGAAGCGGCCCGATCTCGCGCTGGCGCGCGAGGAACTCGCGCCGCTGAATGGCCTCGCCGCGCTGCTGCCTGGCGGCGGTCAGTTCGTTCACAAAAGTGGTGATGCGAAGGCGGCGGTCCTTCAGATCGCGATCTCGCAGTTCCAGCTGGCGCATGCTCCTGGCCGCCTCTTCCTGCCGGTCGCGGGCCTGGTAGAAGGTGCGATGCTGGGACCGGGTGGGCGCGAAGATGGCAGCGGCCTCGACCTCCAGCCGCTTGCGCAGCTCGCTCAGTCCTTTGATCCCGGCCGCCGCCGCGATGAGGCTCGATCCCGCCTCTCCACCGCTGCGGAGCATCTCTTCGGCACCTGTACGCAGCGTCTCCTTGCTCAAGCCGAAGGCGTGCTCAAAAACCGGCCGGCTCACCGGCCCCAGCATGGACTGGAGAGCCTCCTCGGTCAGCGGCTTGCCCGCCTCGTCGAGCAAAGTGTTCTTGATCCCCTTGCGCCGCTTGCAGATCAGACGCGTGGCATCTCTGGATTCGAGCGTCGCTCCGATGCACAGCTTGGTCTTCTCGTGAAGGAAGTCGTAGGACGTGATGTGAGGAAACCCGAACAGAAGGTCGGCGATGGCGTGCAGCGAACTGGATTTCCCAGCTTCGTTGGCCCCGTAGACTACGTGCAGCCGGGCATCGGGACGAAACTCCAGCATGCGGTCCGTGAAATGTCCGTACCGCTCCAGTTCCAAACGCAGCAGTCTCACGCCTGGCCTCCTTCGAGCGCCGTCGGGTTTGCAACCAGCAACGCGCGCGCGTCCTCGATGGTGCGTTCCAGCGCCGCCTCCGAGAACAGGTCCTCCGGGACCGGCATTGAAGGGAACTTGGCGCGAATACTCTCCAGGGCCTCGCCGGCCTTGCGGACGAACTCCGGAGACCGGCTGAGACGATCGAGCACGACGGCAAAGTCGAGGTTGGCCACGGCGTCGGCTGGCTCGGAAGGCGGGCGCGCGGACTCTGCGGTTGCGACCCTGAGTTCCTCCAGCCAGATCAGATCCGTCGCGTGGCCGGCCGCGGCCAGCACCTCATCGGTGAGGTGCTGGGTTTCGGCCCGTAGCCATCGATTCAGAGATGTCTGGCCGTGAAGTATAAGGCGGAAAACGAGTGGCACGCCGCCCGCCTCATTCACTTCCTTCTGAATAGCGTGCTCTATGCTGCTGAATACCTCGGCCGCCGCGGACACGCCGCCGAGGTCAACCTCGATCAGAGCCCAACGCAAGCGGTCGAGCAGCAGGCGGCTATGGTTGTGCACCTCACCGTCGCGCACCTCCACCAGCACAGCGCCCTTGGCGCCGCACTCGCCTGCATGACGTCCCTGCAGATTCCCCGGGAAGATGATCGGCGGTTGGGGGTGCAGGACCTCGAAGTTGTGTACGTGGCCTAGCGCCCAGTACTGGTAGCCGCGCTGCAGCAGGTGGTTCAGCTCGCAGGGGGCGTAGTTGGCGTGCCCGGCGCGGCCGTCGCAGGAGGTATGCAGAACCCCCACGTTAAACCACCCCGGCTCCGCGCCGGGATAGTTGAGGGCCAGATTCTCGGTGACCGCGCGATCCGCGAAACTCTGTCCGTGAATCGCCACCTTCAGATCGTCAAGACGGAAGGTGGTCGGATTGCGGCTGGGGAACGAATGCACCGAATCAGGCAGCGTGATCGAGGCGCTGATGACGCTCTCGGCGTCATGATTGCCCTTCACCAGAAAGACAGGAATTCCGGCCCGGTGCAGCCGGCCCATCTGCCGGTTGAAGAAGTGGGCGATGGTCGTGTCGCGCCAGTCCCCATCGTAGACGTCGCCGGAGATCAGCACGAACCGGACCGCCCGTTCGATGGCTTGGCTGACCAGATCCTCGAATGCCTCCCGGCTAGCGGTGGCGACTCGTTTGGCGAGCTCCGGGTCTTCGGAGGAGAGACCCAGCATAGGGCTCCCCAGATGCAAATCCGCGGCGTGTACGAACGTGAAGTCCATGGGGCTCCCACCAATGTACCGCAGCCGGCACGGGCGCGCGGACGTTCTCTGGCCGCGCGGCCTGATCCCATCCCCACATTCCATTTTTCTGCGTTGCAAGACCATACACGACACCGGGCGCGAAGCCCGGGGTCGTGTATGGTCTTGCAACGCTTTTCGCGGCTAGTAGAAGATGGCCGAGACCGAGGTGTCGCCGCTGAGGGTGATCGTGCAGCTACCGCCGGCGGGGCTCTGGGTTTCCCCGCAGTTGGCCGACCAGCCCGCGAACGACGAGTTGCTCGGCGTGGCCGTGAGTGTCACCGGGGTGCCCGACGGGTAGTACCCACGCACACCGAGTCGCTGCCGGTATTCGACAGACAGTTGATCTCATTCGCTACGCCGGTGGCGGACGACGCTGTAATGGTCCAGCCGCTGCCGCTGCCCAGCCCGAATACCGTCAGCGTGGAGATGCCCTGCGGTGAGGAAGCCTGCGGGGTGACATCCAGCGTCGCCGCTCCAACCGCCACCGTGCCGTCGGGGTTGGTCCATTCGGCAGTAACGGCCGTCGTGCCCTTTTCGAGCACTGTGGCCAGACTGGTTTGGGAGATGGTCGCCACCTCCACGTTGCTGGACGCCCACTTCACCGTGCCGGTGTAGTCCTCGAGCGTAGGCACCGTGGATGAGGTGGCGGTGGCGATGAACTGAACGGTGTTCTGCAGGAATTCGCTGCGGGCGTTCCCCGGCAGAACCTGCAACGACAGCACCGGTTCCGCCACGCCCTTGACGGCAATGACGGCGCTGGAGCTGACTATCGATTGATCGTCGGGAGTGGTGGTCCCCTGAGTCAGCGCTGTGACCTCCCCTGTGGCCGAGACCGAGGCCACGTTGGGGGACGCTTGACGTCCAACTGATGCCCGAGGCGCTGGTGAGGTCCTGCTGGAACACGGAGTGGTAAACACCGTCGCGTCGCTGTAACGCGCGATAGTCGTCACCGCGGCGAGGTCGTACGCCTGGTGGCAGTGGGTGCAGATAACAGGGCTCGTCATCCCTGTGAAATCGTGCACGGGAAGGATCGCGCCGTAGATATCGACTTCACCGTATTCATTCAGCATGGGCAACTCCCGATTGCACACTGGAGACATTTGGGCGAGCCAACTCGAACCGCGAATCCCTTAGCTTCTTTACCAGTTGGTATGCTCGGTTGTGGTGTGGGAGAAAGTCATGGCGGAATCCTCGGAATTGGTCGAAATTACCATAACTCACAATCTGGACCATGCGGCGGAGGTCCAGGAGCTATACCGACGACAGTGGATTGCACTGGATTGGGGCCGACTAGGCGCGGATCCTGCCGTCTACACCGGAAGAGCCAGAACGGATGTGATGCTGTTTAACACGATGCGCCAACACGGCGCCGCTGTGATCGCAGCGTACGGGAAGGCAAACGTGGACAGGCCATCTCGCAGGCTCGTGGGCCTGGTGGAAGCCGGAACTTCGTTCACGGATCTCAATGGTCTGTTGTGCCTGCGCTTGACCTCTGTTCAGGTGGTCGATTCCTCTAGGGGGTTCCTTGGCAATCTCGCACCCAGGAGTTGCACAATTCAAAGTTGCCGTAACCGTGCTCGCGGTAGGCTCGCAGCACTTGCACGCGGCGAAGAATCACCCCGGAGCGTGGGTTTGCTCCATCACCTTGATGTGGAATGGCTGGTCACGAACTTCCTTCTTGTGACTGGCATGTGCAAATGCGTGTGGAGCGGCGGGCGATCTTACCAGGCTATTGACCATGCTGGCTGGATGCCAGACGGCCGCGAGCTCCTGGCGCAAACGACCATTTCCCCTGATCTCGTTCGGGAAAAAGCGGAGCGGTTGCTGACACTCGCGAGTGATGACCGGGTGCTCTATGTGTTTGGACCGGAGGCATCCAAAGCGCAATGCCCTGCGGGCATTGTTTACCAACCGATAGAAGGGCTCATTCCTCGGCTAATCGAGAGCGAAGCCGGAAGGTGGCTCGTAGATCGCATGCTTCCGACCGTCCCGCCTACGAAGAGTGCGGCCATCTTTTCGCCGACAGGTGGGAGCATAACTGCGTAACGTGTGGGCGCTGTCCCCGAAGCACGACCCTCCATGCCGGGTACGAAGTAGCAGGAAGAGATGAGGATTTGGGGACGCTGCCGGTCAGCGCGCAGCGGCTCGGAGCTTGGCTCCGTCGTCGAACAGCTTTTGCCGCGCTATGAGATCCTCGAGGCGGTGAGACGTCGGCAGAACGTAACCCGGAGTCGCATAGAACGTGCATCCCTGCCTACTCGTCATTCCTCCCCACTTGATGCATTTTCTGGCACATTGCTCGAGTCAGGAAATAGGACAACCTTCGCCACCAGCATCACTGAATGAAAGTTGCTGCTCACTTCCAGAGACCGGCCGCGCTTCTCGATAATTTCAACCGCGATCTGCGACGCACTGGCTGCGTTCTTCTTGTTCTTCGGGGAGACCCAGGCTATACGAGTATTCGACGGAATTCCAAGTGGAATACACCATTCCATCGGAACGGTTTTGGGGAGCGGCGTAGGAGTCTCGTCTGTCTCAAAACCCACGATCCTCCACCGCACGGTTTTGAGGCCCAAACCACGAACCGTGTCAATCAGCGCTCTGCCGAATTGGGCGTGTTTTGGATCCGCCAGAACAAACCGTTTGTCGCTCCGACGGACGCCAAAGGCATAGGCGGATACTGCGGTGCGCACCACTTCAGGCGATTGCTCTGCTCTTTCAATCAACGCACGGCCGATTGCATTGGCTACCCGAAGGTCAGCTTCACTCGGAAATGGCGGTATTTTTTCGCTGGATTCGGAGTACGTGACGAAGTGGTCGGCCAAAGCAGTACTTGAGAGAGCCTCGAGGTCTCTTTGAATTCGCTCCGCGATGGCCTCGTCGATCTCGAGGTCTTCTACGCAGTCCTTGTCGCCGCAATTGTGTCGCATCATAAATCCGCCGTAGCGAGCGAACCATTGCGGATCATTTAGGAGTCTATGTGAGGGAGGCGCCACAGGTCCCGAAGGTGGTTGGAATTCATCCAGCCTGCTCTTTGGCCCTCGACGCCTTTGTTTTGTTTCAGCCTCCGTTGATTTCTGGGCCATAAATTGTTGCATCGACGTTGCCATTCTCACTCATCGAAGACATCCGCTCTCTGAAATCAGAAACACCTTGCCAGACCTGCGAGCTGTTCGCCATCCCCATGGCCGAACGAGGAGTCCTCGTTATGGTCTATCGGCATTCCTTCTGCACATCTTCAATAGACTTGTTGAACTGGTCAGTAGAAATTGATGAACCAAGCACAGACACCCTAATGGCTCCCAATTCACCAAGGCAAACTGAACTATTTGGTGAATTTGCCGATAAGACTGAGTTACGTCATCTGATCTGAATGGAACGCCGCCAATGGGCTCAAGGGAGAATTTTACTTCGATCCGCGAAGGACAAAGGCCACCGAGAATAGGGCAACTCTCAGCGCCAAGTCTCCGAAAAGAACGGTCGCCTTATCGCAGCGATTCCGAAGGGCTACGGAACGCGTTGATCAAGCACATTGAGGCGTGAGCGAAATGGCGACATCCGCAGTGCAGGCAGGTGCTGGTTCCGCGCAACACTTTAGCGACCTCCTGGCGCTGCTCCAGTCAATAAAACTCGACTCCGTATATCGCGAGTTCATGGACCTCACGAACGCGCCGCCGGATCTCAAATGCCTGCTCATTGTCGCGGCCAATCTTCACCTAACATTCAAAAAGCTGCGCGCTTGGCGTAAAGTCAGCCCCTTTGAGGGCTGGCCCCTGTTGATGCGCTACTTGTGTCTTCACTCCGACGACATCCAGAAGCGATTCGGAACTGTCGTGAAGCCTCCGCCACCAGGCATCAACCAGTCTAACCATGTCTGGCTGAAGAGAACATTCAGCGGTGAATTCGAAGACCGTCCTCTCTACATAATGCTGTGCTGCACCCATGCCGGTCTCGAAGTGCACTATGGCGCGTTGCAGCTTCAGATCTTGCATGCACGGTGGGCAGAGATCCAGGCCGCGAAAGCCGGGAATGCTTCACCGATACCGATACTTTCCAAAACTGGCGCTGCAGCAAGTGCAACGCGAATCGCGCGGCATCCCGATGACTACGCGCTCGCGGTCCGAGATCTTAGCAGCCCACACTTCAAGTCTCTTCTTACCTACCTAAACTCGGAAGCGCCACCGGGAGTCTTTGTTAGCACTCCTGGTCTAGGTAATTTTCCCGCGGGTGTCGATTATCCGGATCGCTTTCGTCGGATCATGAATTACTGCGACCGACGACGCGAAGCAAGGCAAGGGCACTCCATCTCACGAAAACGGCAGCGCTCGACCCGTTCGACAAGTTATCCGGAGTTTGTCAGTTTCGACGATTTCCGCTATGCACTCCAGATCGAAGCCGGTGGAGGGGTCGGAGGGAACGGCGTCAATCAACAGGCTATTCAGGACAGATCAATTCCCGAGTCACGCGCGCTTGAGCTCGGTCTTGATCCGCAGGAACTTGGTAGCGGCACAGTCGAGATCCTGACTGGAACCCCAAACGCAGCGAGTACTGCGGAGGCAGTCGAGACCGCCCGATCCCGGACTCGTTCATGGGAGATCGACAAGAGCCTTTTTGCCTGGAACTCGCAGGCACTCCGGATCGCCGAACTGGAACGTACGGTTTTCTCTGCATTGCGCCTTGCCTGCGACGACAAGAGCATCACCAGCGAAGATCTAACAGCGGCGGCAATTGTCGCAGTTGCAATCGATACTGGCCGCGACCTGGATCGCATTCTCCAGCTTAGAATCGAATCGCTCCCGGAATCGGAGTTCGCGTTTCAGCCTCCCACGCAAGATGATCCCGAGGCCTGGTGGCACTGGCACACGATCGGGCCACTCTATAAATCGGAGCTCAAGGAGCCTGTCTACAAGTCGGAATATAGAGCAAGCCAGCTTCGCTTTCGTGCCGCACCCATCGCTCGGGATCTTCTGCTGAAGCACAAATCGCGACAAAAGATTCGAGTCGGTGGAGAAGCCTTTCGCGCCGATAAAGCTGCAGAATGGGTGAAGGCTTGGATCGCCAGAGTCGATCATGACCAGCGCATTACGCTGAATCGCCTCTCCCATCTGCGCGCAAACGAACTGCACCGAATCACCGGCGGCGAGCGAGCCTTGGCTTGCCTGGTACTGGGTGTTCCACAGACTGCAGCGGCCGTCGAACTGCACTACACCGTGATCAGCACACGGGAAGCGACGAAACTCTTTGACCAAAGCAGCCGAGCCATTTGGAGCGATCCGTATCCTGCGGCCACGGGGCCGTCCACCGGCACCGATCAGGATGCGTACTCTGGATGCCGAGCATTCCCGACCCGGGCGGCCGTGAAGCATACCGTGCGCTGGCTCCGGAACGGTAGCCGCCGCTTCTTCCGAATCGCGCCAGAGAAATTCAGCTTGCGGCGGCACGGGCCTTATTTGAACCGAGCGGTACTTTACCTGGTCTGGCATCAATTCTTCTCCTTCGGCACCCGTGCAATATGCGACGCCTATCAAGACAAAGATGAATTCACGGACGGGGCTGGTGTTGGCATCCTGAGCGACAAGGATTTCGCGGATGGCTATAAAACTCGAATCATATGGGCAGATAAGACTTTGCGTGACCACATGAGTGCGGTGGAAGGACAGCTGAAGGCAATCGCCAAGAAATTGCGGATCACAGGCACTCTTCCCAAATCATCTGTCTGGTTCCTTGACTCAAAGGCTAAGGCGAAAGCGCTCGCGATCACACCATCCAACATCTCTCGTGTGCTTGATGCGGAGTTCCCATTTCCGGTGAACTCGCCGCGCAAAGTCATGCGTAATCTACTGCGCGAACGAAAAGTTACGCACGAACTGGCCGAAGCATACATGGGCCACTGGTCGCACGGTCGCGAGCCGTGGTCGCCATACTCGAGCTTTGATTTCGATCACTTTCTGTCCACCCTCGAAGACACCATACCGAGTTGCTTGAAGGAGCTTGGGTTCAAATGGTTTCCCCCGGTGGGAACGGTATGACGATGACGGCACCGAACGATCTGGCAGGTATCTTAGCCAAATGCCCGGATGCGGCGGCAGCTCTGCTTCGCGCCGGCGCTCCAGCCGTCATCCAGCCGTTGCAGGTCAGCGCCGTTGAAGAGTTTCTGATCCAGAACGCACCTGCCGGAACAAGCCTCTATCCATTACTCGGCGATTTTTACGCGCTGCTCGGACGCGTCTGTCCCGCGGTCGAAAAGAATCACATACCAAAGACAACGCTCCGATATCCGACGCTTCCGAACCCGTTTGCTGGCGGCGTCACGAAACCGGATGCGCTTTACAGGGAAGCGTCCGATTGGTTTTGCGAGCGGATGTCTCAATGGAACCGACGCGACACATTACCAGCGACCGCTCAAGACGCGGCAGTCTGTCTGAAGATGTTCCTGATCTCCGCAGTGCTCCAGTTCGAGATTCTTCATATCGACACCATTGCGGCGCTCATCCTTTCCCTACAAAGGAAATGCTCGCACAACTCAGATCGAACACTCGCGCTTCATCGCACGCTGACAGCGGTCCCGCTAGCCTACCGCTCCGGATCATGTGAGCACGCTGAGGAGCGGCTCTTGGTTGCCGGGGCAACTTCGAATTGCCTCCTGAAAACGTTCTTGCAGCATCCGAATCGCTCGGCTTTGCTCAACAGCGTCGCCGGGCCGGCAGCACAGCCGACTTTTGACTCGATGCTTGTCAGGCTCGAAGAGGACATTCCAGAAAGTTATCGCTTTCCGGTCTCAATGGATCTCTCGAGCGTGGTAAAGGCAGCACGGAGGGTGGCCATCCTGCACATGGCTCCAGCTGTGGTTGCGCACCGGAGCCGCGAGTATCGATCACATAGTTTGCGCTTGGATGTCCTGAAGCGAATCGGGGATTATAATCCGGCACCGCTCGAACCGGCGCGTGCCGGAAGACAGTCCGAAATGTCTTTCGACCCCGATCCCAGCCAGCCCGGTGCGGTGGCTCCCTGGATGACCGCATTACGAGCGGCAGTCCAAAGAAGCAAGGTTGACAAGCAAGGGTTGGATCGGATGGCTAAGGATCCAGACCCGATCACCCGTTGCATGGGGCAGTATGCGCTTTCACTGCGCGCAAAGCCGTCGAGTGTGCACAAGGCTGTCTTCCTGATCGCGAACCGGCTGATGCCCCGCTTTGAAAATAGCGACCCAGCGGGCGAGGGCGAAGAAACCTGGGAAGAGGTCATCGAGCAGGTACTGGACGAGGATGAATTTTTCCGTAGGTCGGACGTTGCCGAATCCGAAACGCGGCGTCGGCGTGGCCACTCGCAGGCGCTGCTCAACGCGTTGCACAGCTTCATCCGCTTCCTAGGGCGGGGGAAAAAGGAATTCGAAGAGTTGCACGAGAAAGTTCCCGCAGCCGGGCCGATGCGTGTTGATGCGAATCTGGTCACCGTTGATGAGTACAAAGCGGCGTTGCGTTGGCTGGGATGCGTCGAGGTATACCCGGATGCGGAGATGATCGAGGCCTCTCGTGTGGCACTCATTCTTGGATACCGTTGCGGTTTGAGGCGCGCCGAGTCCGGGTATCTTCGTCTCGGAGATTTCGATGACGCGAATTTTCTTCATGTACGCCCTTCGAAAATGCGCAAGCTCAAAACTTCGAACGCACGCCGCGACCTGCCGCTCGACGTGCTGATTCCCACCGACGAACTCGATCGAGTCAGGAATAGAATCTCCAAAATTCGCGCTTGGGCTGAGACGACCATCAAGGCACAGAAATCCGCCGGAAACGATTCAGACAAGAAGAGTGAAGAACGAACTTGGCGCGACGCGCTGCTGTTTCCGACACGAAAGGATCCATTCCGGTCCGGCGATTTCGAGTTGATCGTGAAGCGCGTGCACGAGTCCTTTCCTGGCGACAAGGATTTTCACTACCACGTCTTGCGGCATTCCCTGGCCAATCTGCTGCTACTGAAGTTATGGCCGGCGCTGCACCCAGTGGCGCGCCGCCTGCTGCACCGTCATCCAGAGACACTCAAATGGATTTCTGGATGCGAGAAGTTCCGCAGTGATCTGTTTGGAACCGATGCGATCCGTGGCAGTGATTTGCAGGCCATCGCCCTCCTCATGGGCCATGGATCGTCAGCCACGACGCTTGAGCACTATCTGCATGTCATGGACTGGTATCGGCCCGGGGGAACGGAGGCGAATGGCCGAGACGAAGCGGACGAGAAAGCCGGGATTTCGCATTCCGATGTGGACCACGGCGGCGGATTGGATGCAACCGAGGAACAATGCGATGAAACTGACGAGGGGACAGAAAGCCGCGGCAACGCGGAAGCGCAATTACGGATTGAAGGCGAGCCAGGAGCACTTTGACGAGATGCTCAAGGAGTTACCGAACGTTACAGAAGAGGAGCTCCTGGTCGATCTGCGTTTCTATGAATACCTGATTGCCTATCGCGACATGGTCACTCGGAAAGCTGCCGAGAAAGGGCGCGGAAAGAGGGCAGAGTCCGATCCGCGGAGGTAAGTGATGAAGATATTAGCAAAGAGGACAAATCTGCCTGAGTTTCAACTGGACGATCTGGCGTTAAGGGATCGTCGCACCACACTTCTTGAGTTCGATCGCGACCGGAGGTCGCTCGCTAGAGACCGCTCTCTCGATCAGAACTTGCGCAATACTGCCCGAAATCTTGGTGACTATGTGACAGATCGTCTCTATATGTGCGAACAGGCGCGACGCTATGTCGGTCTGGTGAGGCGCCGCGATGAGCCTCTCGGCGAGCCGTTGCGGGTGACGAAACTGCACCGAGGTCCCGGAGCGGTGCGCCACATTTGGCAGCGATTTCTCTCTTTCGACGGGAAATGGGCCGTGCATTCGAACATCCGACGCTGGCGCCGGAGAATCAGAAAGATCCAACGCGAAGCCGCTACTGTAAACAGAATGCTCGACAGGCTGAGGATCGAAATCGATCCTGTTGTCCGGCCCGAAGCATGCCTGCTTCCGAACTGCGGTACCAACGTCATGGCACAGACGCCTCCGCAAACTCCGACGGCATCTTCCGGCAACAGCACCTCTGACGCTCTTACATCAGTCGACGCATCCATAGGAGCGATAACAATGACGCGGAGTTCCGTAGGGAGCATTTCCCCGGCGGATTCGGAGGGACATTCGGCAGAAGTGTCCACGCAAGCGGACGCCCGTCTCGACAAAGAATTGGCAGTCATCGCCGCTCATCCCGCAGAGCCAGCTATCGGCATTACGCATGGAATTCCCAGAAGCGATCAGGCGGAACTATGCCCGGCGGAGGCCCAAGAACAGTCTGATCTCGCGCTCGCCGCGTCCCTCGAGACTGCAGTACGCACGGAAGTGAATGCGACCTACGCCGCAGCCAACCGCGACTGCGAGAACGCCTCCGGCTCGGATCCAGATCCCAAGATCGATCCTCAATGCGTCGGCCCTCAAGATCGGACTGATCGGCCGCACACACAGGACATTGTCGCAGCTGACGGCGTGCAGATGCCGAGGATCAACTTTCCTCCAATTCAGATCGTGATCGAAAACCATCAGATAGCTGATCGAGCCTTGTACCGTGGGGCGGCGAGTGAGGCGGGACGCGAGGTCGAATCCAACAATGAGAAATCAGCGCTCAAATGGGACTTTGAACTCAATCTCAATAATCTGCCGGAAGAAATCGAGATCGGTGGCGAGACCTACCAAAGACACGATTCTGCGTCCCCGCGTTATTACACGCAATGTGACCGTGCGACGGACAAACAAAAGATATGTGCGGTGCTCCACGAGGTGTACGAGGTTCCTATTGTCGTGATCACAGAACGTCTCGGACTCAAGAGTCACAAATCCGTCCAAGATCTTATCGATGATTGCAAGAAGAACATTGACGCCGAAGATTCAAAGCAGAATCGCAGGAAA
>JAKABE010000027.1 GCA_021801945.1 Acidobacteriota bacterium | reverse complement strand
TCCCCCCCGAGCCGCTGACGGTGGCCGGGGTTTTTCATTGGTGGGGATGCCGGCTCATTCTCAGGCCGCGTCCGATGCCAGGTAGGTGTTGATGCGTTCGTATTCCTGCTCGCTGAGCCTGAACTCCAATGCCGGGGCCAACTCCTCCACCTGCTTCGCACTGCGTCCGCCCACAATCGCCGCGGTAATGGCTGCATGATGCAGCGTCCAGGCCACGGCCACCACTCCTGGGCCCACGTTATGGCCCTGGCCGATCTCGCGCAGAAACTCCACCAGGCGCAGGTTCTTGCTCAGCCGCGGCTCGTTGAACTCCACCGCGCGCTTGCGCCAGTCGTCGGCGGGCATGGCTGCTACGCGCTCGGCGGTCATCTTGCCGGTTAGCATTCCTGAAAGCATGGGGGAATAATTGATCACCCCGATTCCGTTCTCCTTCGCAAAGGGAAGGATCTCCGCCTCGATGGCCCGGCGCAGCATCGAGTACGGCGGTTGCAGGCTGGTGATGGGCGCGATCTTCTGGGCGCGCTTCATCTGCTCGACATTGAAGTTGGAGACGCCGATCCAGCGGATCTTGCCCTGTTCGCGCAACCGCGCCAGCGCCTCCCACCCCGCTTCAATGTCCGCATCCGGGTCGGGCCAGTGCACCTGGTAAAGGTCGATGGCATCTACACCCAACCGGCGCAGCGAGCCCTCCAGTTCTTCGGCCAGCGATGCAGGCTTCAGCGAGCCGTAGATGGTTCGGTCGGGGTTCCAGCGGCGCGAGCACTTGGTGAAGACGTACGGCTTGTGGCCGATGCCCTTTAGCGCCCGGGCTACTACCTCTTCCGAGTGGCCGAGTCCATAGACGGCCGCAGTGTCGATCCAGTTGATTCCCAGATCCAGCGCGCGATGGATGGCGGCAATCGATTCCTTATCATCCTGGGGACCCCAGGCAAAGGGCCAGTCGCCGCCGCCAATAGCCCACGCGCCAAAGCCGATGGAAGTGAGGTGAAGGTCTGAGTTGCCGAGAGTACGGAGAGAATGGGAAGTAGATTCTGTCATATCTCAAACATAGACCATGGGGCAGCGAAACAATTGAAAAAACCGGTATGCGCCCCTTGATTTCGTGTTCAGTGCAAGGGCACACCATAGTTGTATTCATGGTTCACTGCGCCAATGCTACTATTCCCGCAATGGAGGACCTATACGGTGCGAGACATCAGGGAAGATCTCAAGGAGCGGGTCGCTTCGGTTACGGCGGAACTGGATGAACTGAAAAAGAGAGAGGCTCTTCTTTCCGCCATTCAGCAGAGTCTGTTTGGGCTCCTCGAAGAGGAAGATCGGCGCTTCAGCGATCGGATTCCGCATCTCATTGAGTCCACTCCGAACAACTTCGATAGCCCGGAGCTTCCCAAGATCTCCAAAGTGTCCCAGGGGTCATGGGCGGACCTTCAGCGAGCAGCCGCACGCTGAGCGCCTGAGGCCAGGGCCGAGCGTCTTCTTGCTCCCAGGTGGGAGGCCGTTCAAAAGCTTGCGCGAAGGCCAGGATTATACCGGCAGCCTGCTTCGGCGCTGGCGTCGAGTATCCTTTGACTCTTGTTCCACTACGATCTTCGCGAAGGAGCTGGCTTGCGGACCGCTTCTCAGACCCGCACCGCCGGGTGCGCCGCATAGTGCAGCAGCACAGCCACCGCGCAACTGGTGAGCCGTGTGGCCGCCGAGTCTGCGCGGCTGGTGAGGATCGCCGGCACGCGCGCGCCGAGGACGATTCCGGCTAGCTGCGCCCCACCCAGGTATTCGAGCTGCTTGGCGAGCATGTTGCCGCTCTCCAGGTCCGGCACTACCAGGATGTCGGCCTGTCCCGTCACCGGCGAAACCAGCTTCTTGATGGCGGCGGCTTTCGCGCTTACCGCGGTGTCGAAGGCCAGCGGCCCGTCGAGAATGCCGCCAGTGATCTGGCCCCGTTCCGCCATCTTGCACAGCGCCGCGGCGTCCAGCGTGGATTTGATCTTGGGGTTTACCGTTTCGACCGCCGATAACAGCGCCACCTTCGGCTGGGGAATGCCCAGCGCATGCGCCAGGCCAATGGCGTTCTGCACGATGTCGACCTTGTCTTCCAGCTCCGGCGTGATGTTGATGGCTGCGTCGGTAATCAGCAGGGTGCGCGCGTAGGCCGGCGTATCCATAATGAAAACGTGCGAGATGCGGCGCGCGGTGCGCAGCCCTGTATCGCGCTGCATGGCTGCCTTCATCATCTCGTCAGTGTGCAGGCTGCCCTTCATCATGGCCTGCGCCCCGCCGGAGCGGCAGATGGCTACGCCCAGCTCGGCGGCCTTGGCTTCGGTTTCGGCATTCAGAAGGGGGAACCCGCCAATTTCCACGCCGATCTTTGCGGCCAGTGCCTTCATCTCCGCCTCGGGCCCGATCAGGGTCGGCTCAATCAACCCCTCGGCATTCGCCTCCACGGCCCCACGCAGGGCCACGTCCGTCATCGGCCATACCACCGCCGTCGTGATCGCCGGCAGATCCTTGCAGCGCTCAATGAACTTGTGAAAGACGTGGTAGTCGGCGGGGTGGCCGACCAACGGGTCAACGGCAACGGCTTCAGCCAGTTGGGCAAGATCGCTCATTCGTTTCTTCTCCCGGGCACGCGGCAAAGAGCCAGCGGGCCTTACAGAATCATTCTCCAGCACTCTGAGCTTTGCGTGTGTGCCTTAGGTCACAAGGTGGACAGTCGTTCTCCATTGCGGGACGGCACTTTCTGGCCTATTCCGCCCTCAGCGCATCCACCGGGTTCACTCCTGCGGCCCGGCGCGCCGGAAGGTAACAGGCAAGCCAGGCAATGGCGGCTGTGCCCACGCTAGCCAGGCCGTAGGTGAACGCATCGACCGGCTTCACCCCGAACAGCAGCGACGCCATCAGCCGCAAGGTGATCGCCGCGATCACCAGACCGCACGCCACGCCCACGCACGCAAGCGTCAGGCCTTGGCGCACAAACAGCGCTGTCAGGTCCTCTCGTTGCGCCCCCAGCGCCATGCGAATCCCGATCTCGTGCGTGCGCTGCGACACGGCATAGGAAATCACGCCGTAGATGCCGATGATGCCCAGCAGCAGCGCCATCCCTCCCGCCACGCTCAGCAGCACCAGCGTGAACGACGTGCGCGCCATCGACTTCGTATACAGCACGCCCAGCGTGGTCGGCATCGCTAGCGGCAGCTCCGGGTCCACTGACCACACGGCTCGTTGCACCTCCTTGAGAAAGGCCGACCTGCCGGCCATCGGCGAGCGCACTACAAAATTCACGTAGCGCTGAACAAACTCCTTGATCCCGTAGGCGCCGTTTTGAAAGAGCGGCCAGTACACGGCGGTGGGTGCCGGCTTGTCCACCCCGTCGTCGTAGATGTTGCCCGCCACGCCTACGATCTCGTACCACTCATCGTTAGGCGTTCGGCGAATGCGTTGGCCCAGCGCAGTGGCCGCGCTGCCCCAGTACTCTCGGGCGAAATTCTGGCTCACGATAGCCACCGGCCGCTTGTCGAACTCCTCAGTCCACGTGAAGTCCCGTCCCGCTATCATCGGCGTGCCCAGGGCGGCGAAAAATCCGGGCGAGACAAAGCTGAAGCGCCGCAGCGGCGGAAGCTCGCCCTCGCGGTAGGTATGGTTTTCCGCGTACACCGGGTTAAAGCTGTAATTGCCGTTCATGGGAACCGTCGTCGTCATGCCCACCGAGCTTACGCCGGGAATGGCTGCCAGCTTTTCGTCCATCTGCTGCTCCATGAGCACCACGCGCTTGTTATCCGTCTCCGGAACCTGCGTTGTAGGAATGAAGATGCTGAACGTCTCCAGCGCGGCCGGGTTGGAGAAGCCGGGATCGACGCGCACCAGCGCGTGAAAGGTCCGGATCATCAGCCCCGAGCAGATGGTGAGCACCAACGCCAGCGCCACCTGCACGACCACCAGCACTTTCCGCGCGCGATGCCGCTCGCGGCTCTGGCTCAGCGTGCGGCCTTCGCGCAGCCCCGTGTGCGCCCGCACCCCGGAGTACTTCAGCACGGGAAAGATGCCCACCATCAGGCTCACAAACAGAACCAGCCCCAGAGTAAACAGCAGCACGGGCGCATCGATGCCGATCTCGTGCAGGCGCGGCAGCCCCGTGGGCGCAATGGCCACCAGCGCCCGCAGCGCGCCGTAGGCCAGCCCCAGCCCCGCCAGCCCCCCGGCCAGGCTGAGCACCATGCATTCCAGCAGCAGCTCGAGCGCGATGTTGGCGCGGCTGGCGCCCAACGCGGAGCGAATCGCCAACTCCTGCCTCCGCCCCTCCGCCCGCACCATCAGCAGGTTGGCCACGTTGGCGCAGGCCACCAGCAGCACCACCAGGATCGAACCCATCAGCACCCAAAGCGCGTTCCCCACGTCGCCGATCTCAACCTTCTTGAGTGTGCGCAGGGCCGGCTGGATTTGCGCCTTTACAAAAGTCTCCTTGCTGAACCCCTGCGGCGGCGGAAAGCTGCGGATGGCGATGGGAATCATACGCGCCACATCGGCGCTTGCCTCTTTCATCGTCACTCCCGGCTTCAGCCGGGCCAGCGCCTCGAAATTGAAGTCGCCGAGCTCCACTTTGCTGCGGTCCCACTGGTAGGGCAAATAGAGGTCCGCTTTGCGGTCGTCGAGAAACTGAAATTCGCGCGGCAGGACGCCGATGATCTCCCGCGGCGTGCCGTTGATAGTGATGTTCTGGCCCACCACCGAGCGGCTCCCGCCGTAGCGCCGCTGCCAGTATCCATACGAGAGCACCACGGTCTTCGCCGCGCCGTGCGAGTCGTCGTGGCGGGTGAACAGCCGCCCCAGCAGGGGCTTGGCTCCCAGCAGCGGCAGAGTGCCATCGGTCACGTCCATTCCATGGACGTGCTCGGGCAGCCCCGTGCCAGTCACGCTCAGCCCGTCGCCGTTGTACGCACCCACATCCACAAAGGTGTGGTTCTGCTCCCGAAAGGTGAAGTACAGAAACTCGGCCATGTTCAGGTCGGGCAGATTCACTCCCGGCGCGGTCTCCCAAAGGCCGATCAACCGATCCGACTGAGGATAGGGAAGCGGCTTCAGCAGAATGCCGTCCACCACGCTGAAGATCGCGGTATTGGCTCCGATGGCGATAGCCAGCGTGAGCAAAGTAATCGTGGTGAAAAGCGGAGCTTTGGCCAGCCTGCGCAGCGCCTGCGCCAGCGATGCCCCAAAAGCGTTGTTTGCGAACGCCATCCTGCTTCTCCTCAGCAAATCAGTTTCCCGGTGAAGTCACCCCGCGCTTGCATCCACTAAGGCGCTGCAAAGGTACTACGCGGCAGAGCGGCAAAAGGTTCACGCCCACCTCAATTCCGATTCCGAACGCGTCGCCCGTTCGTGTTCCAGCCCATCCGCGCCTCCGCCTCCCGGACCAGTTGCCGATGGGCCGCCCAGCGCCTTCCGGACGGTGGCAGAGTTAAAGCCTGCACTCTCAAATGGGGGTATGATGCATACTTAGAAATCCCAGCAGTGAAGGAGGAAGCGGCTATGGCCACGTTTCAATTGTTGGGGCAGGATGTGTTTAGCTATCTCCGCCCGGAGCAAATCAACTCCATTCACGATGTCTCGGAGATTCTGGATTGCCGGGCGGGCGACCTTGTCTACAGCCAGGGAGAAGAGGCGAGGCACCTTTACGTTGTACTCCGAGGCCAAGTGGACCTTCAGTTGCCGGGCAGAAAGGGCTTTGGCATTCTGATCGAATCCCTGGGGCACGACGCCATTTTTGGCGCCAGCGCGAGCTTGGAGCCCGGCAAGTACATGCTGACGGCGCGGTGCAGGATCGATTCCAAAATCCTCAAGATCGATGCCGCGATGCTGCGCAGTCTGCTGGATAAGGACTGCCGCATGGGATACGCCCTTCAAAGGCGCATCTCGGATCTCTACTTCAAGCGCTACATCGAGACTATGCAGAAGCTCCAGGCCGTGGTGATGAGCATTCCCTTAGAGCCGCAATAGCGGTGTCGAATCAATTTGCGGCCATGCAAGCGGCGTGACGGAGCCGTCCGCTGCCTGTTCCATGAAAGGGGCGCCTGCCGCGTCTCACGCCGCTATGAAGTTGAGGCTTCGCGCTGACGCCACCTTCATGAAGGCAAAGCTTCTCGGCGGCCAAACGAGTAGAAGCCACTCGCGCGCCTGATCGGGGGGCTTATCCTTCGGCACCTCACGCGTGTGTTGATCGACACCGCCAGGAGCCGGGTGCGGTCAGCCTGCCTCCAGCAGATCCTCTGCCTCAAGCGGGTAGAATAGCCCTGTTCGGTGAGGTCCACGTCATGAAGACCTATCGTATTGCCCTGGTGCCCGGTGATGGCATCGGCAAGGAAGTCATTCCTGCCGGCCGCCAGGTTCTCGAAGCCCTGGCCGGCCCACAGACCGATTTCGAGTTTGACTTCGAAACCTTTGACTGGGGCGGGGACTATTACCGTGCGTACGGCGCGATGATGCCGCCTGACGGCCTGGAAACTCTGCGTGCCACGGACGCCATCCTCTTCGGCTCCGCCGGCGACCCGCACATTCCCGACCACATCACCCTATGGGGCCTGCGCCTCAAGATCTGCCAGGGCCTGGATCAGTATGCCAACGTCCGTCCCGCGCGCATCCTGCCCGGCATCGATGCGCCGCTGAAGCGCTGTGGCCCGCTGGACCTCGATTGGGTAATCGTGCGCGAAAACACGGAGGGCGAGTACTCCGGCGCCGGCGGCCGCGTCCACCAGGGCCTTCCCATCGAAGTGGCTACCGATCTGTCCCTCATGACGCGCGCCGGTGTCCAGCGCATCCAGCGCTACGCCTTTCGCCTCGCGCAATCCAGGCCCCGCAAGCAGCTCACGGTGGTCACCAAGAGCAACGCCCAGCGCCACGCCATGGTCATGTGGGATGAGGTTGCGGCGGAGGTGGCTCAAGAATTCCCCGATGTGCGCTGGGACAAGGAGCTGGTGGACGCCATGACGGCGCGCATGATCAACCGCCCCGCCTCGCTCGACACCATCGTGGCCACGAATCTCCACGCCGACATTCTCAGCGATCTGGCCGCGGCGCTGGCCGGCAGCCTGGGCATCGGTCCCACGGCCAACATCAATCCCGAGCGCGTCAACCCCTCCATGTTCGAGCCCATCCACGGGTCAGCCTTCGACATTATGGGCAAGGGCGTCGCCAATCCGCTGGGTACCTTCTGGTCGGCTGCGATGATGCTCGATCACCTGGGCGAAGCCGGGGCCGCGCACCGGTTGATGCGAGCCATCGAACACGTCACGGCCAATCCCGCGCTGCACACGCGCGACCTCGGCGGCTCGGCGGCCACCGCGCAAGTGACTGAAGCTGTCTGCGCCCGCGTTGCGGCCACGGCCAACAGCGTTTCAGCCACCGCCTGAGCCTGCCGCCCATGTCTCCGGACCTTGAAGCCCGCATTATCCGCAAGCTCAATCGGCGCATCCTTCCCTTCGTGATGCTGCTCTACTTCGTCAGCTTTCTTGACCGCGTTAACGCCGGCTTTGCCGCCTTCACCATGAACAAGGCCATCGGCCTCACGCCCGCGGTCTTCGGCTTCGGCGGCGGCATCTTCTTTGCCGGCTATCTGCTCTTTCAGGTTCCCTCCAACCTTGCTCTCTACCGCGTCGGCGCGCGCCGTTGGATCGCCTGGGTCATGGTCCTCTGGGGAATCGTTGCCGCAGCCTGCGCCTTTGCCGTCGGCCCGGTCAGCTTTTGCGTGTTGCGCTTTCTGCTGGGCGCGGCTGAGGGCGGTTTCTTTCCCGGCATCGTTCTTTACCTCACGCTTTGGTTTCCGGCCCGCTACAGGGCTTGGGCCGTCTCCGCCTTCATGGCCGCAGCGCCCTTGTCCACCGCGGCCGGCTCGCCCATCTCCGGCGCCATCATGGAACTGCCCGTCTTTGCGGGCCTTGCCAACTGGCAGTGGCTGTTCATCCTTGAAGGCCTGCCCGCGGTACTGCTGGGCCTCCTGGTTCTCAAGCTGCTTGCCGACCGTCCCGAACAGGCATCCTGGCTGCATCCCGAGGAGTGCGCCTGGCTCACGGCTGCCCTTCGCGCCGAGCAGGCTGAAGACCCCCAGTCCGCCAAGCCCTCCGAACCGGGGATCTCGCACGGTGCGTGGGGTGGAGGCGCTGCCTGGGCCTCGCTGCGCGATCCGCGCGTGCTCGTGCTCTCGCTGGTCTACACAGGCACTTCGGCAGGGCTCTACGCCATCGGGCTTTGGTCGCCGCTTATCCTCAGGCAATTCGCCCACTCGTCCTTCACGGTCGGCTGGCTCAACGCTATTCCCGGCGTCGTCGCCATTGTGGGCATGATCCTCTGGGCGCGCCATTCCGACCTCACGCTGGAGCGTACCTGGCACGTCATCCTTCCTTGCGTGGCGGCCTTTCTGGGATTTCTTTGGGCCGGCGCCGCTGGCGCCATCGTGCCCGTTCTCCTGGCCCTCACCATCGTCTACTTCGGCGTCAACGCCTCCAAGCCCACTCTCTGGGCCATGCCCGGGATGTTTCTCTCCGGCGCCAACATGGCTGCGGGCATCGGCTGGATCAACTCCCTCGGCAACATCGGCGGATTCGCCGGGCCATTTCTCATCGGCTGGATGAAGAGCAGGTGGGGAGCCTATGCGCGCGGACTGGATGCCGTGGGCGCCTTGGTCGCGCTGTCGGCGCTGGCCATGCTCGCATTGAATTGGCAGGCGGGCCGGCGGAGCGTCGCGGTCTCCGCGGATTCCTGACGGGCTTCCACTTTTTGACTGTGGAACGCCATTCCTCAAGCAGCGCCGCGTCCCGCCTTGCGCCTTGAAGAATGATTCCATTCTCGGGGCCGCCCGGTGAACGAGTGGATCGCGTCCACGCCCGAAAACTTGGCCAGTCCCATCGCAACCTGCCGAACTCCACCATCCGCGGAGATCCGGTGCGCCAACGCGTCTGCCCTCCGAAACAGCTTCGCCATTTCCGCCGCATCTCAAGTGGCCGGCAGCGCCGGACTGGGCTTGGGATCCCGGCTTAAGACCGCGCATTCCAGTCCCAGGGCAGTCCTCACCGGCGCGGGGATTCTGCTAGCATCCCCTTTGGAGACCTTTCAGAATGGATGCACTGAACACAGCCAGTCTCGGCGCCCGGCGTAATGAAGACATCGCCCTCGACCTGCTCAAGTTTTTGGCCGGCACCACCGGCGTGGGACGCCCTGCCGCACCCTCCACGGGCTTTAGTGGCACGAGTCCGGTCAAGCCTGACGAGCATGTGAACCAGCTACTAGATCTCTACACCCGCTGCCTCATGGCTGTGGAAGGCTCGTCGCCGACGAGCACCCGCGAGAAAGGGGCTGCGCAATAGCTGGCGCGTCCCTTGTGCGCGTGGCCGTGGCCGGGGCCGGCGCCTTTGGCCGTAACCATCTGCGCGTCTATCGCGAGCTGGAGGCGGCGGGGCCGGACGTCGAGGGCCGGGGCGTGGCGCTCGTCGCCGCCGTTGAGCCGGATTCGGCCCGCGCTGCTGAAGCCGCGGCCAAGTACGCCATTCCCGTCTTTCCGTCCGTCACGGATATGCTCGCCGCTGGCCTGCGGCTTGATGCCGCCAGTGTTGCCGTGCCTACCGTGCACCATCACGCCGTGGCCTCGGCGCTGCTCGCCGCCGGCCTCGATCTGCTCGTCGAAAAGCCCCTGGCCGCCACTCTGGCCGATGCGAAAGCCCTGGCTGACCAGGCAGAGAAGAACGGCCGCGTCCTTCAGCCCGGCCATCTGGAACGCTTCAATCCCGCCGTGCTCGCCATCGAGCCGCACCTGCGCCGCCCCATGTTTTTTGAGGCTCATCGCCTCAGCGTCTTCACCCCCCGCTCCCTTGACGTAGACGTGGTCCTCGACCTCATGATCCACGATCTCGACATCGTGCTTGCCTTTGCCGCCTCGCCGGTCCGCGAGATCCGCGCTGTCGGCCTGCCCATCGTCTCGCCCAAGGTGGACATCGCCAACGTGCGCGTCGAGTTCGACTCCGGCTGCGTGGCCAACTTCACCGCCTCGCGCGTCTCCACTGAGCGCGTGCGCAAGCTCCGTTTCTTCGAGCCACGCCAGTACGTCTCCATCGACTACGCGCGCCGCGACCTGCTGGTCATCCGTATGGACGCCGCCGCTGGCGGCCTTTCGCCTGAGCTGGCCGCGGCTATCGCCGCGGGCAGCGCGGACCATGCGCTCCTCGCTCAGCTTGCCTCTGGTGCGGCCGGACCTGCTCCAGGACTCTTCTTTGATAAGCCGCCCGTTGCGCCGGGCGAGCCATTGCGCCTTGAGATCGAGTCTTTCCTGGAGTCGGTGCGCACCCGTCGTGCGCCGCGCGTTACCGCGCGCCAGGGATGCGCCGCTCTCGAGCTGGCCCTCGCCATTCAGGATTCGATGGTCGCGCACGCTCAGCGCGCCGGGCTCCGCGATTTCTTCCAGCCCCGCGCCTGAAGAATGAACGCGCCCACGGCAGTCCGTCACCAGGATGAGCCTTGGCTGGCTCAGCAGTAGAGTCCGCAATCGCCCTGATGGACAAGTCCGCAATCGCCTCGATTGACGTTCTTCGGTGAGGCGGTAGACTCGAAAAACGCACCTAAATTCGAGAAAAGGAGGAAAGATCCAATGAAAGAGAGACGTTATTTTAGCGGTAAAGCTGCACTGGCCGCAGCGGCGGCCCTCTGCCTTTTCCTCCCAGGTTTATCTGCCCCGGGGCCGACCGCAGGCTCAGCCACCGGGATACCCAGCTCAGCCGCAAGGGCCGGGATACCCAGGTCACGCTCAGCCGCCGGGATACCCAGGTCAGACTCAGCAACCGGAGCAGCCAAGCCGGGACCAGCAGCGGACCCGGAAATTCAAGGGCAAAGTTATGCAGCTCCATAGCGGAAAGTACGCCTTGGTGACAGGAAAAACCTCCAAGGGTCAATTTCACATGCCTCGCGTCGTCCCACTCGCGCCCATCCTCGGCCTTCGGCGCGATCGCGAGACCGTGTCTGCCCAGCGCCGGGATCCTCGCCAACCGCGGACTGCTAACCTGCCTCCTGCACCTTCAGCACAAAGCACGCAATCGTCTTGTCCCCAGCCAAAAGCATCTGGTGAGGCACGCCTGCCGGAACGTGCACCAAATCTCCCGCCCGCAGTTCCTGGCGTTCTCCGCCCTCGATCGCGTCTCCGCGCATTTCGCCGGGTGCGACAGTTCGCGCGCCGGTCACCATTCCGCCCATCGCCAGAGTCGCTGCCCCCGCCAGCACATAGATGTAATCGGCGAATTCCTCGTGCACCTGGGCCTCGCCGCTGCGGCTGCGAAACGAGAGCATGGCCGTGTGCCGGGGATACTCGTGCAGCGTCTCGCTGGCCGCCCCGCTGCCGAGCCTTGCCATCTTGCGCAGATATCCCGACCGCTCCAGCAGTACCGCCTGTGTCCAATGATCGACGGGACTCTGCCGCCGCTTTCTCGCAACTACCTCTTCGCCCACCGCGCGCTTGAGCATCTCCTCGGAAAAATCAGCCATTCTTTCGTCCCTTCGCCCCGCCGGTTTCGGCCTAGCTCTTGCTTCCGCCGCGTACCGGCAAATCCGCCATTTCCCGCGCGCGGTTGAAGACCTCGAGCAGCATGGCCCGCGTCAGCTTGCCGGTGTTGGTGTTTTGCAGTGAAGGATGATAGCTGGCGATCACCCGGAGCCCGCCGGGCAGCGTGTGCTCGGCGCCATGCGCGAATACCAGGCCCGCGCGCAAGCGGTTCCCGGCCCCCTCGAACACGCCGGCGCGGCGCGCATAAGCCAGCAGCCCGTCGAAGGCGATCCGCCCCAGGCAGACCACCACGCGCAGGTTGCCGAGCAGGCTCATCTCCCGGTCGAGCCAGCGAGAGCAGTTGCGCAACTCTTCTGGCGAAGGCTTGTTGGCTGGCGGAGCGCAGCGCACCACGGAGGTGATCCACAGCCCGGTCAGATTCATCCCGTCCTCGCGCGAAACCGCGCGAGGCTGGGAGGCAAACCCCGCCTCGTGCAGTACAGGATAGAGAAAGTCTCCCGAGCCGTCGCCCGTGAAGGGACGTCCGGTGCGGTTGGAGCCGTGCGCGCCCGGCGCCAGGCCCAGCGCCAGCACCCGCGCCCGCTGGTCGCCGAACGACGGCACCGGCCTGCCCCAGTACTCCCAATCCGCGTACGCCCGTCGCCGCACCCGCGCCACTTCCGCGCAATGCGCCCGCAGCCGTGCACAGCGATTGCACGCGACAATCTGCCTGTTCAAAATCTCAAGAGTCGCCGCTGTACGGGTCATGGAGAGATTCTATAGCGGCTCCAGCCGCCGCTTGCGTGCAAATGCAGCCTGAGCGCGTGGCTTTGCAATGTCTCTACCACGCCTGCCCCCATCCTGTGGCAAACTTGGGATCGGAGGATGATGCGATGAAATCCGCAAAGCTTTTGCTCCTGACCGGCGATTTTGTTGAGGATTACGAGGCGATGGTTCCCTTCCAGGCGTTGCAGATGGTCGGCCACACGGTCCACGCCGTGTGTCCCGGCAAGAAGGCGGGTGAAACCATCCGCACCGCCATTCACGACTTCGAGGGCGATCAGACCTACAGCGAAAAGCCGGGACACAATTTCACGCTCAACGCCACCTTCGCCGAAATCGACCCCGCCCAGTACGATGGCTTGCTGATTCCCGGCGGCCGCGCGCCTGAGTATCTGCGCCTGAATGACAAGGTTCTCGATGTGGTCCGCCACTTTGCCCAGGCCAACAAGCCCATCGCCGCGCTCTGCCACGGCGCGCAACTGCTGGCCGCCGCGGATGTGCTCCAGGGCCGCAGGGTCAACGCGTATCCGGCCTGCGCGCCGGAGGTGAAACTGGCCGGGGGAACCTACGTCCCCGTAGCTTTTACGGACGCGGTTGTGGACTGCAATTTCGTTACCGGCCCGGCTTGGACCGCGCAGCCGGCGTGGCTGGCGCGGTTCCTTGAGGTGCTCGAGGGCCATCTGGCTTCCGCGCAGACGCGCGTCGCCTGAAACCGGCTCTCCTGGCCGTCAAAAATCTTGTGCCATACTGTTTCTGTCATCAAGACTCGACAACCGATGGAGCAGACTTGCATGGCCCGCAACGCCAATCCGCAATATTTGCGCCGCGCCATTCAATTAGCCACGGAGAACGTGCTCAAGGGCGCGGGTGGCCCATTTGGCGCCTTGGTGGCGCGCGATGGGCGGATCGTGGGCGAGGGTGCGAACACGGTAACCGTTACCCATGACCCCACCGCGCATGCGGAGGTCAACGCCATCCGTGCCGCCGCCAAAGCTCTGGGAAGCTTTACGCTGTCCGGCTGCGAGCTCTACACCAGTTGTGAGCCCTGCCCCATGTGCCTGGCGGCTGCCTATTGGGCGCGCATTGGCGCCATCTACTACGGCGCCAGCGCCGCCGACGCCGCCCGTGCCGGCTTTGACGATGCTTTCTTCTACAGCGAGCTGCGCAAAAGCAGCGGCCAGCGCACCCTTCCTGCCACCCAATTGCTCGGCGATGAAGCCTGGGCCAGCTTCGCCGCCTGGATCGCCTCGCCCGGCAAGGTCGAATACTGAGCCCGGCGCGCGGCCGGGCTGCTTCGCCAACTCCGCGGCAAGGCTCCCTGCCTCCCGTCGCGTTTTCCCAGCCGGTGATGGCCTGAATCCCGCTTAGCCCCTGTTATCCTTTCCCAGTGGATCACTTCCGCCGCATGGGTGCGCTGCGCCGCAAGCTGGCGCGCGCCGGCCTCTCAGGGCTTCTCGTCGGGCATCTACCCGACCTCCGCTATCTCTGCGGATTCACCGGCTCCAGCGCGGCTCTCGCCGTCACCCGCTGGAAGGCGCGCCTCTTCACCGACGGCCGCTACACCGCGCAGGCCGCCGAAGAGGTTCGCGCCGCCACCGTCGAAACCGTCTCCGTATCTCCCACTGTCGCCGCCATTGAATGGTTGGCCGCGCAGCCGGGCGTCGCGACTCTGGGCTTCGATCCCGCCTGCACAACCGTGGCCGATCTCGCCCGTTGGAAGGCGGCTCTGCCCGCCCGCCTTCGCCGCGGATTGCTCGTGCCCCTCGCGGCCTCGCTCGTGGAGCCGCTGCGCTCCATTAAGGACGAGGCCGAGCTGGCCCTCATGATTGAAGCCGCGCTCGTGGGCTGCAAGCTCTTTGATCACATCCTCGGCTTTCTCCGCCCCGGCCTGCGCGAAATTGAGGTCGCCGCCGAGTTGGAACATCAAGCCCGCCTGCTTGGTGCCGAGGGCATGTCCTTTGAAACCATCGTCGCCTCCGGACAACGTTCCGCCTTGCCCCACGCCCGCGCCACCGCCAACCGCCTGCCCCGCAGAGGCTTCCTCACGCTCGACTTCGGTATAATCCACAAGGGTTATTGCTCCGACATGACCCGCACCGTTTTCCTGGGCAATCCCCAGCCCGGCCAGCGTCGTGCTTATCAGGCCGTGCTCGAAGCCCAGGAGGCAGCAGTAGCTGCGGTGGCCGCCGGCGTTCGTTGCGGGGATGTGGATGAAGCCGCGCGCAACATCTTGCGGCGGGAGGGATGGGCAAAGGCATTTTCGCACTCCACCGGCCATGGAGTGGGCTTGGAGATTCACGAGCCGCCCAAGATCGGGGCCGCACAGTCCGCCAGGCTCCAGCCGGGCATGGTGGTCACCATCGAGCCGGGAATTTACCTGGCCGGCCAGTTTGGCATCCGCATCGAGGATATGGTGGCCGTAACCCGCAATGGAGGCCAGGTGCTGACGCCCGCCCCTAAGGCGCTTATCGAGCTTTGAGCTGTACGAAACCGACTGCACGGATGAAAGCTAAGGAACGAATGAAACCAGAAGATATCGAGGATCTGACTCAACTTATCAACTTTCTTAAGGCTCATCAGGTCGCCGAATTCGATCTGGACCGCGGCGACTTGAAGATACGCCTCAAGTTTCACACCCACGAGAGCGCCCCATCCAGCCTTGGCGATCTCGCCCGCTTGCTGGCCTCCGCGCCGCCCGCTGTCGCGCAGGCTGCCGCGAGCGTGGTGCCCGCCGCGAACGCGGCCGCGCCTCCGGAGCAGGGCCTGCACACGGTGAAGTCGCCCATCGTCGGCACCTTCTATGGTTCTCCTTCGCCCGGAGCCGCTTCCTTCGTCTCTCCCGGCGACCGCGTCGAGAGGGGCCAGATCCTCTGCATCGTCGAGGCCATGAAGCTGATGAACGAAATCGAGTCCGACGCCTCCGGCGAAGTTGTTAAATGTCTGGTCTCCAACGGCCAGGCCATCGAATTTGGCCAGCCGCTCTTTACCATCCGCCTCGACTAGCCGTCGAGCAGAGCGCGCTAACTCGCTGACTTGCTAACTCGCTGATCGTATGTTTCGTAAAGTCCTAATTGCTAATCGTGGTGAAATCGCGCTTCGCGTCATGAACGCCTGCCGCGAGCTGGGCATCCGTACCGTTGCCATCTACAGCGAGGCTGACCGCAATTCCCTGCATGTCCGCTTTGCTGACGAAGCCATCTGCATCGGCCCGCCGCGCGCCGCCGATAGCTATCTCAACATCCCCGCCGTCATCTCTGCCGCCGAAATCGCCGATGTCGAGGCCATCCATCCCGGCTACGGCCTGCTCAGCGAGAACGCCAACTTCGCCGAGGTCTGCCGCGCCTCCAACATCAAGTTCATCGGACCTCCGCCCGAGGTCACACGCCTGATGGGCGAAAAGGAAAAAGCCCGCCAGGCCATGAAAAAGGCCCATGTGCCCATCCTGCCAGGCTCCGACGGCGTTCTTGATACCGCCGAGGATGCCCAGCATTGGGCCAGGAAGATCGGCTACCCGGTCATCCTCAAGGCCAAGGCCGGCGGAGGCGGGCGCGGCATGAGAGTCGTGCGCGCGCCCGAAGAGATGGCTAACCTCTTCCACGCCGCCAACGCCGAGGCCGCCGGCGCCTTCGGCAACGGTGAGCTGTACATGGAAAAGTTCGTCGAGAACCCCCGCCACATCGAGTTCCAGATCCTGGCCGACGAGCACGGCAACGTGGCCTCGCTCTTCGAACGCGAGTGCTCCATCCAGCGCCGCCATCAAAAGCTCATTGAAGAAGCGCCTTCGCTCCAGGTCTCGCCCAAGCTCCGCGAGGAGATCGGCCACACCCTCTGCCGCTGCATGTCCGAGATCGGCTACCAGAACTGCGGCACCGTCGAGTTCCTCATGGACCAGGATCATCATCTCTACTTCATTGAGATGAACACCCGCATCCAGGTCGAGCACCCGGTCACCGAGGCCATCACCGGCGTCGATCTGGTCAAGGCCCAACTTCGCATCGCGGCCGGCGCGCGCCTCGACACAATCCTCCCGCCCAGGCTTGAAATCCGCGGCCACGCCATCGAGTGCCGCGTCAACGCCGAGCATCCCGAAAAGTTCACCCCCTCGGCCGGCCAGATCACCGCCTTCCACGTCCCGGGCGGCAACGGCGTCCGCGTCGACACGGCTCTCTACGCTGAAGGCGTCATCCCGCCCTACTACGACTCCCTCATCGCCAAGCTCATCGTCTACGGCCACGACCGCGCCGAAGCCATCGCCAAGATGTCGCGTGCCCTCGGTCAGTTCATCGTCGAAGGCGTCCACACCACCATCCCTCTCCACCAGGCCATCTTCCAGAATGAAGGGTTCAGGGAAGGGAAGTTCGACACCGGCTTCATGGAGCGCTTCCTGGCAAAGGGAAACGAATCCGCAAAGTAGCTTCGCAGCCGCGCCCGCACCCCGCGTCCCGTATTCCTGAAGCTTCAACGGGCCGCTCCGTTCATGGGAGCGAACGAAGAATCGGCCACTCGCTCACTGCCAGTCATCCTGAGCAAAGGCCGCCGCGGCGGCGGAGTCAAAGGGCCCGCGGTTGCTCTCTTCGTGCGGAAAGAGGGTTGCGGCATCCCGGCCGAGGCTTTGGAACCAGCACACGGCCGCCGAACCCTCCCACCGAGTGGGGCGCGGGCTGAAGCAATCTCCACAAGCCTCCTGGGCCTTCGTCCCAACAAAAGTTTGTGCGCCGGGGATCCAGATATCCGTCGCTCCTCGCACGTGGAACTCAGAAAAGTAGCTCCCGCCGCCGCCATCCCAATCGTGGTGGCGTGCCGTGGGATCTATGGAGGTCGTTTCCGGTGCCGCAACCGAGTTCGCCTCATGCTGTGGATCATCTCGATTTGCCGGTGGTTCCCAGCGCCGCGTGCGGCCAGCCGTTCTGCCAGGTCAGGGTTGAGATTTGCAGCGCGGGTTTGCCGGTAATGGCGTCGTAGGCATGAAAGACAATCAAGTCGCCTTCCGCCCGCTGCAGGATTGACTCGCCGCCCGGGCCCACCCAGCGGCTGTTGCCCGCCATGAGTTGGGTTGCGCCGCCCTCCAGCATCGGTTTGCCGGTCTCATCCACATAGGGGCCCGTAACTTTGCGAGACCGGCCGAACATGATGCGGTAAGTGCTCCTGGTTCCGCGGCAGCATAATCCGTAGGAGACAAATAAGTAGTAAAAGTTGTTGTGCCGTACAAGGAAGGGCGCCTCAATGGCTTGCCAGTCGGCAGGCAGGCCGGGCTTGGCCGGAGCCGGGTTGGACGGCCTCACGCGCCGGGCGAGCGAATAGAGCGTGGGATCGCTGGCAGAGGGCTTGCCGGTCGCCGCATCGATCCGGCGCATCTTGATGCCGTCCCAGAAACTGCCGAAAGACAGCCATGGCTGCCCCTTTGCGTCGAGCACGATATTCGGATCGATGGCGTTGTAGTCATCCGCGCGCGTCGACTTCAGTACCAAGCCGCGGTCCTGCCAGCGGTACTTCGGACTCTTGGGATCGAGTGTTTCGTTGGTGGCCAAAGCGATCCCGGATGTATTTACGCCAAACCGCGAGTAAGCGTAGTAGAGATGATATTCGCCGTGGAAATAAGAGATGTCCGGCGCCCAAAGGCCCTTTGTCTCAGGGCTTGCTCGCTGAATCCACTCCGGAATCTGCTGAAAGACATACCCGCACCTTTTCCAGGCGTGCAGATCGTGAGAGCAGCGGATAGGCAACTGTCCTTCCTTCGCGCGCATGGTCGTGGAGAAAACATAGTAGGTGTCTCCCTCGTGAGCGATCGAGGGGTCGTGGGTAAAGGGAAAATCGCCGCTCAGGACCAACGCATGAGGCTTCTGGCTGAAAAGAGGCGCCGCGGGAATCAGCAGGAATGCGGTGAGCAACAGAAGAATCTTTCGCACGAGAATACTCCTTTGCATCAAACGGGCTTCAAATTATAGAACCTCCGGTGAGTCGGGATGCCGCGAACCATCGCGGCGCCTGGGGCCATTGCATGAACGTCTTCTGTCGCCCGAGCCGGCTCCTTCTGTGTTCAAAACAGCCAGTCATTCGCAGGCTTCCCAACCATGCGATTACCCTGGCCTCAACCTCGCCTTGCAGAATATTTCTTCCAGTCTGCTATCTTGACCTGAAG
>JAKABE010000405.1 GCA_021801945.1 Acidobacteriota bacterium | reverse complement strand
GCGCGAGGAGGTGCTCGATGCCTATATCCGCCAGTACATCGAGGCCCACGATACCCCTGTGGTCCACTTTGCGTGGCAGGGCGGCGAGCCCACGCTGCTGGGCGTCGAGTACTTCCGCAACCTGGTCCAGATCCAGAAAAAATATGCGAACGGCAAGCGGATCGAGAACGCCTTCCAGACCAACGGGGTGTTGCTGAACGATGCCTGGGGGGACCTGTTCCGGGAGAACCATTTCCTGATCGGGCTGTCGATTGACGGGCCGCGCGCCCTGCACGATCGCTTTCGCGTGGACAAGGGCGGCCAGCCCACCTTCGACCGCGTGATGCGCGGCATGGAGGTGCTGAAGCGGAACGGCATCGAGTTCAATACGCTTACCACGGTGCACCGCGGCAATGCCGATCACCCGCTCGAGGTCTACCGGTTCCTGAAGGAGAACGGCAGCGGCTACATGCAGTTCATTCCCATCGTGGAGCGGATTGCGCAGCAGGCCACCTCGGACGGGCTGCAGTTGATTGCGCCGGAGTTTCTGGGAGCGGCGCAGGTGGCGCCGTGGTCGGTGGAGCCGCGCCAGTTCGGGCGCTTCCTGTGCGCCATCTTCGACGAGTGGGTGCGCCACGACGTAGGCCGCACCTTCGTGCAGATCTTCGACGTGAGCCTGGAGATGTGGACCGGCATGGAGGCCAGCCTGTGCGTTTTCCGGCGACAGTGCGGGGCGGCGCTGGCCATTGAGCACTGCGGCGACGTGTATAGCTGCGATCACTTTGTCTATCCCGAGAACCGGCTGGGGAACATCATGGACCGGCCGCTGGAGACGCTGGTGGATTCCGAGCAGCAGCACGCGTTCGGGGAGGCGAAGGAGACCACGCTGCCGCGCTACTGCCGCGAGTGCGACGTGCGCTTTGCCTGCAACGGCGAGTGCCCCAAGCACCGCTTTGCGAAGACTCCGGACGGCGAGCCGGGACTGAATTACCTGTGCGCCGGCTACAAGATGTTCTTCCACCATGTGGATCCGTATATGCGGTTCATGGCGGCGGAACTGGCGGCGCTGCGGGCTCCGGCCAACGTGATGCGGTGGGTGGCGGCCGCCGAGGCGCGCGCGGCCATGGCCAAGGCCGGGCGCAACGATGCCTGCCCCTGCGGCAGCGGGCGCAAGTTCAAGCATTGCTGCGGCCGGGCATGAGCGCAGCGGGGGCTGAGCGGCAAGGCCCTCTGTGCCAGCATCGGTGAGACAAGTAGCCCCTCAACAGTTCCTGCAGGGCGGCAAGAAGCTGAAGAACGCCGAGCGATCGTTGAAGTTCAAAAAAAGTGGCTGCGCTGTTGGGCAATCCGATTCTCAACATCCACATCGACAAGGAGAACTTATGAGCGCCGCCCTGGAGTTGGGTGACTGCGCCGGCGAAGCGGTTGCCTGCCGCGCCCCCGGGGTGCCGCGTGCTTCGCTGTATCGGCGCATGCAGCCGGCCGCTCCGCCCCGGGTCCGCCGCAGGCGGGCACGGGCGCTGCTCCGGAGGCGGTGAAAAAGCAGGCGGTCCCATCCCTCCGAGGAGACTGCGAGCGGCTCGATTGCCGCAGATCAACCAGGTGGTTTCAGTGGGGCGCCCCGTCCTGCGTCTTTTTCCTGGCTTGCGCCGCGTGAAGCTCCTGGAAAATGGTGTTTTGGTCGGCTTCATTCAGGCGCTTGGTCATTGCGAATTCCGCCTTCGCCTTTTCCGGTTTGCCCATGGCCATATACAGCCTGGCCAGATGCCAATGAACATTCACGTCGTAGGGCGCGAGTTGGGCAGCAAGCTTCAGTTGTTGCAAAGCGTCTTCCCGGCGTCCGGCCTGGGAGTAGAGAATGCCCAGGTCCAGATGCCCGCGCGCCAATCGCGGATTGAGGCGAACGGCTTTTTCCACCAGCGGCATTGCGTCTGCCTGGTGTTGCATTTGCATCTCGCAATCGGCGAGGAAGACCATTGCGTCGGCCTCGTCCGGCATGTTCGCGAGTTCCGCCTTGAACTCTTGTGCCGCCTCCTGCAGCTTGTTCTGGCCCCAGAGCAGATAACCGAGCCCGAAATGCGCGTACGGCAGTTTGGGATTGGCCTGGACGGCCGCGCGGAACTCCTGAGTAGCCCCGGCCTCGTTTTTCATCTCATCGTAGGCTTCGCCGGCAAGCATGTGCGCTTCGGCTGAATCCGGATTCAATTCCAGAATCTGGTGATACGTATCGAGCACGCACTGGTACTGCTTCGACCACATGCAGCTCTGCGCCAGCAGGAGCCGATAAGGTAGATTGTGCGGATCGCTTGCCGTCACGCTTTTCAGGTACGGCACCGCCGCAGCGTATTCGCCCAGGCCATAGTGGGAGAGTCCAATCAAAGTCATCAGCCGGATTTTCTCTGGAGAATCCTCAGGTGCATTTTTGAGGAGTAGCGAAAATGTCTCCATCGCCGCCTTCAGATCGCCCGACTTGAACTCCGAAAGACCAAGATCGAACTGTACCGCCGGTTTGTCCGGATCGAGCGCCAAAGCCTTCCTATATAGAGGAGTGGCCTGCCGATAATGGCCCTGCTTGGCTTCGAGCAATCCCAGGTGAGCATAGGCCTCCGCGTCGCCGGGGTTAGCGCGGAGCACCGAGCGCCATGCGTCTTCAGCCTGTGGCAATCGGCCCTGCTGCTCCAGATCGAGCGCCGTCTGGCGCCCCGGCGCTGCGCTGCCTTGGGCCCGCACCGGGCTGCTGGCGATTGCCAATGCCAGTACGCCCACGGCGGCAAAACTTCGCTGGACAGCGAGAATCACATGCACCTCTACCCGTATCTTCGCTGTTTTCGCGCGCGATGCGCAATCCCGCGCAACCCGAAAAATAAAATATGGCGCGGCTGAGCGTGCAGGCCGCGCCATTGTTAGGGAACTCTGAGCTTACCAGGATCTACAAGTGGATCGGCCCGGGTGGCGTGCTTGCCTGTGTGGAAAGCCAGCGCCACCCGCGGTCTCTATCAGAAGGTGAACTTGCCCCCCAGTTCCAGCACGCGGGGCGCAAAGTCGCTGGTGACGGTTCCGAAGTTTGCATCCGCTGAGTTGTTGTCAAGACCCGTCCAGCTCGGATGGTTGAAGGTGTTGAAGGACTCAAACCGGAGTTCCAGCGCCGGCCCGTTGTTCCGTTCCGTGAATGGAATGGTCTTGAACAGAGACAGGTTCCAATTGAACAGTCCCGGTCCAACCACCGCGTCCTTGCCGGCGCTACCGAATCCCTGGCCCGATCCGCCGTTCCAGGGCGCCACGGGGTTGGCGAAGGCGGCCTTGTTGAACCAAGCACTGGTTTTCTTCGGGTAACTGACTTTGGAAACCAGGTTGGGCCGGTTTCCACCGCCGGCGATGCCCACGGTATCGGAACCCGTATAGTTCATCACGATCGGAGTTCCGTCTTGCGCCTCAGTGATACCGGAAATGGTCCACCCGCCCAGGTATATCATGGCGGTCTGGCTCTGAGCTGACATTCATCGGCTCCAAGGATTCAGTGCTGCTCTGGTTTGG
>JAKABE010000404.1 GCA_021801945.1 Acidobacteriota bacterium | reverse complement strand
GCCCATGAAATGGCTCGTGTAGCCGTTCTTGCGGAGCTCCGTCGCGATGGTTGGCGGCGAATGGTCGAGTTCGAGGCCGAGCTTCCGGACCGCCGCTTCCGTAGCATATCGCCAAGTTAGAAACCAGGCGTGTGAAGGCGGGCAAAGGGGCTGATGGGAGATGCATTTGCGGAAGTTCGTTTCACGGGCGCCGAGGGCATCGATATGAGGCGTCTTGACGGACGGAAGCTTGTGGCTTGCACCAGCGAAATCAACACGACATGGGTCGGCGCGGATCATGAGCACATTCGGGCGATGTTGGGAGGAGGAGGCGCCGTCGCTCGTACTGGAGCCTTCCGCGGCGTTTCTGCCGGCGAGAGCTGCTGCGCCCGAGGTCATCGCCATGTTTCGCAGAACGTCGCGGCGGGTTGGTGAATGATGAGCCGAGGAGTTGGCCATGTGAAGACTCCCAAGATCCTGTTGAAAGCTGTTTTCAACAACACTGGCAACAATCCGTACGATACGAAAGTTCCCAGGTGCGATGGATTGTGCAACGCGTGGATCCTGTGACTCTCTCTGCCCGCCTGCATGCCTGCGCCATGGGTAGTTCGCCCCATCAGCCGACTCCGTCTACAATCGTTCGCACCGCCTTGTCCGCGGCAAGCTTCGGCGTCTCATTGAACGCCGGCAAGTTGCGCTGGTCCTTGTCCATCGGCGCAATCCCCGTGGTGTTTATGTACCAATGCATCAGCTTCTCATGCAGCTTCATCTGCAGCGCTGCCGAGCCCGATTCTCCATAGAGGTTGTGTAGTTCCTGCGGATCGCTGGCATAGAGATACAGCTCACTCTGCCCCTGCGGACGCACAATCAGCTTGGCCTCTGGCGTGCGCACCATAGCCGCTCGCGTGATCGTTTCAGGATGAGTGGTCTGCAGGGTTGCCTTGGGGAAATATAGCGCGGACGGATAGTCCCCCCAGTCCTCGAAGCACTGCGGCTCATACACGTTGTAGCCGCCCTCGGCATAAGCACAGCGCTCCACATCCCCGCTGTCTCCGTGAATCTGCGGTATCAGGCTGCGCGCAAAGTTGGTGTGATGCGCCCTCGTTCCAGCCAGCTCCAGGCAGGTGGCCATCACGTCATACAGCTCCGTAATCTCGTGGCAAACGCCGCCCGCCCTGCCACCCGGTACACGCGCTATCACCGGCACGTGGGTCAGCGTGTCCTCCAGGCCGCTGGGCCACTTCTCCACCAGCCCGTAATCGCCCGCGTAGTCGCCGTGGTCGGAGAGCACAAACAGCGCCGTATCCTTCGCGCGTCCAGTCCGCTCCATGGCTTCCATGACTTCGCCCAGCAGCCAGTCCGAGAAGCTAACTGCGTCGTAGTAGAGAGCGCGCGCCTGCCGGAAAGTTGACTCCGGCTGCGTGTCGAGGTAATAGGCTTTGCGGATGGCGTCGACGTAATTCGGCTTGCGCGGCAGCCCGATAGGACGCAAGTTGGTGATGTCGTCCGGCTTGTGCGTGCCGCGAAATCCTTCTGGCGCTCCGTAGGGAGGGTGCGGACCCTTGATCGGCACAAAGATGCAGTAAGGCCGGTCGGTCTCGCGCCGCTCCAGCACGCGAATTGCCGCCTGCACATAGAGGTAGTCGTTGGTCGCGGTCCGCTCGTACCGCTGCTCACTGATAAAGGTGCGCGGCGCATCGGAACGTTTGTGCTCCCAGATGGGTTGGTCGCCGCGTCCTGTGCCCACCTTCTTGTCATCCAGATAGTTCCATTGCGTCACGCTGTCAGAGAAAGACTGCGCCGCGAGCGCGTCGTTCTTGCCAAACCAGAACACGTCATAGCCCGCCCGCCGCAAATTGCGGAACAGATTTGGCTCCTCCGGCCGCAGAAAGTACATCAGGCTACGATGCCCGCGCACGCTTGTGGGCCAGCCGGTCAGCAAGCTGCAGCGCGAGGCGCCACAAACCGGATACTGCACGTGGCAGTTGGCAAAGCGCGTTCCCTCCGCCGCCAACCGGTCCAGGTTCGGTGTCTGACACACATGGTTCCCGAAGCAGCTCAGCGCATCGGCCCTCATCTCGTCGGGCATAAACAGCACCAGGTTGGGCCTCGTGGCGCCCCCGGCTGCCGCCTCGTACGTCTCTATGCCGGTGGCCATAGCTCCCACTTCCGTGGGCGCCATCCCCGCCGCAAGCAGGGCCGCCCCCGATGTGCCGAAAAAATGTCTCCGCGAAAATGTGTGATCCATCTGTCTTCCTCCCGTGGCCGATTGAACGTGTCTTCTCTAATGAAGGAGAGCCGTTTGCGAAAATTCTCGCTGCGTCGCTGTTTCCAAAGGGCACGGCTTCAGCCGTGGCGATAGAGACAAAGAAATCAGAGCGGATTCAGCCGCTGAGGGAGGGCGGCGTCGGAGGATTCCCGAATTGTGCAAGCGCCTCATCAGAACGAATATCGCAGAGCAAACTGAACGATCCTCGGCACATTGGCCCCAGTGATCTGACCAAATTTCGGGCTGGTCATGACGCTAATCGGCGCCAACAGGTTCACATTATTGAACAGGTTATAGATCTCCGCGCGGAACTGGAGCGTGCTCTGTTTCGGCAGAGCGAACATCTTGAACCCGGAGAGATCCGTGTCGACGTATCCGGGACCGAGCATAGAGTCTCGCGGGACGTCGCCATAAGGAGTGTCGGGAGGAAGTTGGGCGAAGGCAGATGTATTGAAGAATTCCGCGATCCTTGCGGTTCTGCTTCGCCCGCCGGGAAAGAAGGGATTGCCCACCTGATTGGGACGGTCATTGTCGATACCATCCAGGTTTGTGTCTATTCCTGACGTGATATCAAAAGGCGAACCACTTTGAAGGGTAGTAATTCCATTGATCTGCCATCCGCTGAGGACCTGCTTTCCGAACCATCCCCAAAGCTTGACATCCGGCAGAACCCAGAGATATGAAGCGACAAAGTTGTGCGGAACGTCGAGACTAGATAGTCCTCGATCATATCCGATATTGTTCTCATTCACGAGTTCTGGGGCCTCGCCGTTGGGATCTGCCGATACATTATCGATATCTTTCGACCATACGTAGCTGGCCAGCAAGGAAAAGCGATGAGCAAAGGCACGCGTCACGGTGATTTGTAATGAGTTATACGACGAGTTGCTGGCTGGATCATATTCGAGGATCGTACCGAAGACATAGCTGGAGGGAGTGGGTTCGTAGGGGCGCCGGGCATTCAGCCCGGCTGTGCTTACGCTGGCTCCGGGGACATAGACGGGCGAGTTCTGGTCGCGTGCAAGAATCTCTTTGCGGCCGACATTGCCGACATAGGAAATCTGAGTTGACCAGCGCGGGCTCAGTTGTTGCTGCCACGTCAGATTGTACTCCTGATAGTAGGGGATGCCGCTCTCATGCGGAGGGAGCGAGATTATAGTCGATCCGGAAGTAAAGGTCGGATTTTGCAGATTCACGATATAAGGGAAGGGGTCTGGCCCAGGAGCATACGGATTGACGAGATTCGGAGTCTTGTTGGTGGTGACGGA
>JAKABE010000403.1 GCA_021801945.1 Acidobacteriota bacterium | reverse complement strand
CATTCCTCGCGCTTGCGAAACAGGAACTGGGAGGCCAGACCCAGGACGCCAAACAAACTCTTGAGGCGAAGGAACTTGCAATCAGGAATCTGCTGAATCCATTGAATGAAGCATTGACGAAACTGGATGCGCAAACGCGGGAGATGGAAAAGACCCGCGCCGGCGCTTACGGAGAAATCAAAACGCTTGTCGAAGGAATCGGCCGTGAGATTCCTGAGTCGCTGAAATCGCTGAAGAACGAAACCACACAACTCATCACCGCACTGCGCGCGCCCAAGACGCGCGGCAACTGGGGAGAGTTGCAGCTCAAGCGCTGCGTGGAATATGCCGGCATGGTCGAGTACTGCTCTTTTGCCGAGCAGACCTCAACGCGCGACGGCGACAACAACCTGCTGCGCCCTGACATGACGATTCAGTTGCCGAACGGCCGCACCATCATTGTGGACGCCAAAACACCGCTCGATGCCTTTCTCGGCTCCGGCAATGAGTCCGAGCCTTCATTGCAGGCGCTACGATTTGCGGCCCACGCGGAGCGGGTGAGGGTGCACCTTCGCGAACTGTCGAGCAAGGCTTACTGGAAGCAGTTCGAACACACGCCGGAGTTCGTGGTCTGCTTTCTGCCCAGCGAAGCCTTGTTCAGCGCGGCGCTGGAAGCGGACCCGTCGCTGATCGAGTTCGGCACGCAGGGCAATGTCATGATGGCCACGCCCACCACGCTCATCGCGCTGCTCAAAGCGGTCGCATACGGCTGGCAGCAGTCGCAGATCACGCAAAATGCCAAGGCCATTCAGGAGGCGGGCCGGGACCTCTACAACAAGCTCGTGAATGCGCATGATTACTTCGACAAGATGGGGAGCGCGCTCGGCAATGCGGTGGGCCACTACAACAAATTCGTCGGCGCGATCGAAGGCCGTGGCGGAGCGTTCTTCCATGCACGCAAATTAGCCGCCCTGGTGCACGACAACGACGAGATCGAGCTCACCGAGACGCTTTCCGCGGAGCCGCGGCAGTTAGCCGCCGAGGATTGGGCGCCTTCCCCCAACCTCGCTCTGGCCGCCGAAGCGGGAGATGCCCCGGAAGCCGCAGGCTAACTCTGCTCCTCCCGCATCTTCGCAAACGCATCGCGCAGCCGCTGCCACGTCGTGGGCAGGTCCTCTGGCAGGACGCGGGTTTCGGCCACCGAGGTCATGAAGCTCGTGTCGCCAACCCAGCGCGGCATGGCGTGGATGTGGAGGTGGCCCTGGACGCCGGCGCCGGCGGCCTTGCCGATGTTGATGCCGAAGTTGAGACCCTGCGGAGCATAGACGCGCTCCAGAACCTGCTCGGTGCGCTGCGTCAGGTCCATCAGCTCATGCGCCGTCTGCGCAGGCAGTGCAGCGAGGCGGTCCAGATGCGCATAGGGCATCGCCATTACGTGGCCGGAGGTATAAGGAAAGGCGTTGAGGCAGATAAAGCAATGCTCTCCGCGATGGACGATGCCGCCGGCGGCCTCGGCGCGATCGCGCCCAATGCCGTGAGCAATCGCGTAGTCGACCGAAGCGACAAGATTGCAGAAGACGCAGCCATGATCGCCGGGCCACGCATCGAGACTGGCGGGAACGCCGGGACGCGCCGCATTCTCGGCGGCAGTAACGTAAGCAAAGCGCCAGGGACTCCAGAGATGATCCACGAATTGGGCTCCATCGGTTTTGGTGCGACTGCTCAGTTCCTCAAGGACACAACCTTCAACTTGTACCCTGGCTTTAGGTTAATGTCGCCGCCCTTCGAGAAAAACGCCAATGCAACACCTGCGATCGGGATTGCGTACCACGACTTGAAGATAGCTCCCGATAATGGGTCGAGCAGATCCTTTGACCCGATTCCCACGCCGCCCGCTGTCAGTATGTTGGCAATCTGCCTTCCGCGCCCCGGCTCCATCTTGCCCTCGCTCCCAGCGCCTTTCGTCTCCACCGCCAATGGCTTGTCGAACACGAACATCATGTGACCACGGCGAAAGAATCGCCGCGCAGGAGTCGATACGATATGGCCGGAATACACTCCCGACAGGCACTTGACAGAGAAGGGCGTTCCCGTAGCCATCCACGAAGAGGCATAAGTTTGCAGTGTGCAGGTCTCGGCAAATGCCACGCTTGAAGCTATGAAGACAGCCAGAACCAAAAGTCTTCTCATCGACAACTCCACTGGAGAATGTGCAATTACGGAACTCCACACACTAAGAGGCGGGGTAACCTTTGGGAATTATATCGTGCAAGATGCGAGGATTGACCGCTCGCGCGCCTGCGCTATTCTTCCATTTCCCTCTTCGCAAGCACCGTGCACAAATTGTTTTTCCGTAGCGCCCTCACGGCCTGCTCATCGGCGCCAGCGCCTTTTCGCGCTGCCGGGCCATGCATCGAGACTGGCAGGGACACCGGGACGTACCGCATTGCCAGCGGCAGTGATGCAGGCAACGCGCCAGGGGCTAAAAGGATGGTCCATAGAAAGTACGGCGTTTTATGTGTCCAGAACCATCCAGGCAGCGCATTGCAGATGTTGCGGAGCATGATTGCAGATTCCGGAGTCCGGCACAGAATCAGAGAAGGAGATTCAGGAGGGGGAAACAATGCCGCGATCACGAAAATTTCGCTGCCGATTACGCTTTTTTTACGGATCCGGCTGTGACGCAGAACACGCACAATCGGGCAAGCCCTTGCATTGACGCTGGAAAGCCGAGGTTGCTACACTCGTCAAGGTAGCTTCCTGCGCGGATTTCAGCAGTGAGTTGCGGCAGCTCTCCTGCAAGCCGTCACCTATGTGGCGTTTCTCCAGCAGATGGGCCCCTTTCAACGCCGACAAGAGGCGGAGAGGGTGTTTTTTCTGGGATATGCTGCCAGTACGGTCACGTAGTTTTGACAGCAGGAATTTGGCCTGAAGGGTTCTTCGCTGGCAGCCTACTGTGGTCCACCGCGCCGGAGCGTGGAAGCCATTCCCAGCGGCATGCACGATCCGTCGCGGGAGCAAGGAATTCCGGAGCAAGTAGTGATGGCAAACGTCCTCAATCCCGAACCCGAGAGCATAACCCTGAACACCGAATTGGAAACCCCAACCTTAGAGCCTGCGACGGAGCAAGAGCAGCCGTTGTACGAATCCACGTCCGCCCCCGAGACCTCCGGAACCGCCGAACCTGTCGCGCTGGACGCAGATGCCCCAACCACCGAGCCTGGAACCGAGGCCCCACCCCTGGAACAAGCGAGTCACGCAGAAGCTGCTCCGTCGCTTTCCGCCGCCGAGCAGGAAAAGGCGGCTGATCACGGATTCGATGCCGTCGAAGATTTTTCTGCCGCGCTTGCGGCCTTCGAGCGTGAACAGGCTGCTGAAGCGGCCGCTGTCGAGGCCTACGGAGACAAGATCATCACCGGCACGGTGGTGAAGCAGACGGACAAGCACCTTGTGGTGGATGTGGGTCTGAAGTCCGAGGGCCTGGTGCCTTTGGAGCAGGTTGTCGACCACACCGGCGCGGTCAAGTTCCAGCCGGGCGAGCCGATT
>JAKABE010000402.1 GCA_021801945.1 Acidobacteriota bacterium | reverse complement strand
GAAGCTTTAGCGAGACCCGGCCTGCACGTTGTACCACTTGAGCCCGAGATCGCTGTGGCCAGCACCCGATTGCCGTTTGAAATCCACTCAGATCCGGCAGACCGGATCATCACAGCCACGGCGCGCCATATCGGCGCGACGCTGGTGACTGCGGACCAAAGACTCCTCGGACTTGCCAAGCAGGGGCGCTTCAAGGCGCTTGATGCTGCAAAGTAGGAGACGGCAGTCTACGCCAGATTACAGCAACCTGGTGTCCACGCTGGCGAGCGTGGTATCGGCGGCCGCGCGGCTCCAGCCGATGCGCAGGTCGCGCACGTTGTGCAGGGCAAAGGCGCCGCCGGCGGTGCGAGGGGCGGTGATGGCGAAGAAGTCGGCGCGCTCCACATCGGTGAGCGAGAAGGCCGGGCGCGCGTCAGCCGTGGCATTGGCGATCTCCACATGGCTCATCTCCAGGTTGCGCATGTGGCGCAGGAAGAAGCCTGAGGCAGGCAAGGTGCCGAACATCGTGGGCTCAGGATACCCGCTCGCCTTCTCCGGCGGAACGATTTGCGCATCGGCTGCCGTACCGCCGCCCGCCGTCTCGATATAGATGTTCGCGAGCTTCACATCTTCAATGGCGTGGCCAGGAATGCCGCAGAGAGCTGAGGCGATGCGCATGGGGGCGTTGTAGCACTCCAGATTGCTGATGAGGATGCGCCGCATCGTTCCCACTTTCGTGGTTTCGCTGGGCCCACGCAGGCGCGCGCCGAGGCGCATAAACAGAGGGCCTGTGGCCAGATCGCGCATGGTTGTGTTCACGATGGTGAAATCTTCAAGGTGCGCGCCGTCGACGGATTCGAAGGCGTAGCCCAGGCATCCTTCGAAGAGGCAATCGGAGATGGCGAAGTTGATGAATCCGCCGTTCGACTCCGTGCCGCACTTGATGCGGCCGGTGCCGCGGTCGCGCACGCCGGGCGGGAAGCGCTTGAAAGTGCCGTCGAGGACCGTGCCCAGTTGGTACCAGCCGGTCACGTAGCAGTTGGCGATGGTGACGTTTTTGGTGGCGCGCGGGTACCCGAGGGCGTAGCTCGACTTGGGGCAGATGCCGTCGTCCCAGGGCGAGTTGACAGTGCAGTTCGAGACGCGCACATTCTGGCAGCAGTCGATATCCATGCCGTCGCGGTCGGTGTCGATCTTGAGGTTGTCGATGGTGAGGTTGTCGACGCCGGTGAGCAGCAGGCCGAAGTGGCCGCCCTTGAGGATGGAGAAATCGCGCAGCAGCACGTTGTGGCAGTTCTTGAGGGCGATGGCCTTGTTACCCACGCCGGGCTGCTCGGCGACGTAGATGGGATAGTTGCCGCGGGCGGGGCCGCGAGAGCCGAAGCTGAGGCCCTTGCCGTAGATCAATCCCGTGCCGGTGATGGAGAAGTCGTGAATGCTTTCGCCCCAGATGAGCGAGTTGTGCCAGTGCCGGTGCCCGTAATCCTCGTAGTGGCCAGCCTCCGGATTGGGTTCGGCCGCATCGTACACGCCGCCGTTGTAGCCGGTGGTCTGGCCGGGTAACGGCGAGTCGGCGGCCAGGATGGTCGAGCCTTCTTCGAGGTGCAGGTGCACGTGGCTCTTGAGGTGAATGGAGAAGCAGAGATAAATGCCGGCGGGAAAGACGACCACGCCGCCGCCTGCGGCAGCCGCGGCTTCAATGGCGCGGTTTACGGCCGGCGTGTCCAGCGTTTTGCCGTCGCCGGCGGCGCCGTAATGGCGCACGCTGAAGAGGGCCGTGCGGGATGAAACGCTTTCTTGGGCAGAAGCTGCGACGGGAATAGCGGGGATCGCGGCTGCGGCTACGCCGATGCCACCAGTGCGGAGAAGATCGCGGCGCAGGGAATTAAAGGTCTTCATAAGGCACCTCTGGAAGAGAGTGGTGGAATGTGGCGTCGCGCAGGACGGCGTAAAAACCAGGGCGCAAAGCGCAGTCAGATACTAATTGCGGATCGGATCGGGAGGCAAGTCTCACTGAATGCGTACTCGCGCGAATGGATGAAGATGGAATCGGAAGCGAAAACAGACGGGCCGGAATCGCGGCGGATTTACGCATGGTTCGCTACTTTGTATGGTCGCGTCCTGGCCGCGGCCGGTTTCAATCGAGATGGAAGACTTCTTCGAGCGGGAACATGGCATCGTCCGCGGCGCCCGCATCCAACGGCTCGAAGAACGGGGCCATCTCGGCTTGCCAGCGCGCGTTGACCGGCAGGCGTTTCATTGCCGCGCGGCATGCGTCGAAGTCGTCGGTTTCGAGGTAGCCGGCCAGTTGGCCGTCGGGGCGCAAAAACAGCGAGTAATTACGCCACCCTGTTGCGCGTAACGCGTCCAGCATCTCCGGCCATACGTGTGCGTGGCGTTCCTTGTACTCGGCTATTTTTTCGGGGCGGACCTTCAAGAGAAAACAGACTCGCATGTTGTTCCTTTCCGGCATGGTGTTTTGTGCGGCGAGGCGGTGTACCGCACACGCTGGTGGCCGCTGTTGTGAATAACCGATTTCCCACCCTAGCGAAAAGAACGCGCTAGGATGGGGACACCCGCGGAAACCAATTGCGGCTCAGTGCGCGACCAGCGCGATGAACGGGTGCACGTAGGCCATCAGATAAACCACTCCGCCCACCAGAACCGCGAGCGCGATGCTGTGCCAGAAGATGAAGCGTAAGATCGAGCCCTCCTGCCCGTAGATGCCCGTGGCGGTGCTGGCGATCACGACGCTGGGCGCGGCGATCATCTTGCCCATCACGCCGCCGCCGGAGTTGGCTGAGGCCATGAGCATGGGCGAGATCCCGATCTGATGCGCGGTCATGGTCTGCAGGCTGCCGAAGAGCACATTGGAGGCGGTATCCGAGCCGCTGCTGGCCACGCCCAGCCATCCGATCAGCGTGCCGAAGATGGGATACAAAGGTCCTGTGCGCGCAAACGCCAGGGCCAGAGTCGCGTCCAGCCCGCAGTAGCGCGTGACGTAGCCAATCCCCAGCATGGCGGCGATGGTGATCAGGGCGAAGCGGATGTTGAAGCAGGTTCTGAAGAACGAGGTGAACAGTGTTTTGGGTCCCAGGCCCATCAGGAAGCCGGCGATCACGGCGGCGAGCAGAATGCCCGTTCCGCTGGCCGTGAGCCAGTTGAAGGTGAAGACCGCGGATTCGGCTGCCGGCTTGGGCACCACGGGCGGAACGCGGTCGATGAGGTGATGCAACCCTACCACGGTGAAATCAAGGGTGGTCTTGGAGCCCATCCAGCTAGAAACCTGCGGAATCCCCCAGATGAAGATCACTACGCTGAGGACCAGCCAGGGCAGCCAGGCCTGGAAGACCTTGCCGGCGCTGTGGTCGTGGCGGCGGCGCGTCTGTCCAGTGACATCCTCTCCGAGAGCGTTGAGCACTCGTTTGGGGCGCCAGAAGCGAAGGAAGGCAACCAGCACCACGATGGTGGCGATGGCGGCCACGATGTCCACGAGCGTGGGGCCGAAGTAAGCGGCCATGAGCAGTTGCACCACGGCAAAGGTGACGCTGGCGGCCAGA
>JAKABE010000401.1 GCA_021801945.1 Acidobacteriota bacterium | reverse complement strand
CTTCGGCGCTCTTGCCAAACAACATGCCATTTACCTGCATGAGGATGGCCGCAAACGCAACCACGATAAACACTGCCAGGAATGCGACGGCTACACCGTGGCCCGATTTAAGGCCGGCCGCAAGGATCGTGAATTCGCTCAGGAAGATCGGGAATGGTGGAGCGCCCGCAATGGCAAGGGAACAAAGCAGGAGCGCCCCGCCCGCAAACGGTGAAATCCGGAACAGACCGCGTACCTCGCCGATCTGGCGGGTTCCGGCCGCCATCAGCACGAGCCCCGCCACGTAGAAGCAGAAAGACTTGGTAATAGAGTGATTCAATATCTGCGCCACTGCGCCATACTCGGCGCCGCGCGTGGCAAAGCCGGCCGCAACCAGAATGATGCCCATGTGCTCCACGGTTGAAAAGGCAAACATCCGCTTGTAATCGCGGACCTGCAAGAGCAGAAATGCGGCCAGTCCCACCGAACACAGGCCTATGACCACCATCCACTCACCCATTTGCGCCTCCGGCGACGCCAGAATGATCGAGAGGAGCCGCAGGATCACGTAGAGAGGGATCGTGGTTTTCACCCCGGAGAGAACGGCGCAAACAGGCGTAGGCGCCTGGCTATGAGCATCCGGCAGCCACGTGTGCATCGGAGCGAGACCCGCCTTTGCGCCGAAGCCTACAAAGATCAGCAGGAAGGAAAACTTCAGCATGTTTGGCGGCATGGTGGCCGCCATCGCGTAAAGGCTCTGCCATGTTTCGGCGACCCCACCACCGCTGGTGCGAAATGCCCAAAAGAGAACGAAGAATCCAAACAGCGCGATCGGCGCTCCCATGATGGTCAAAATGGCCATCTTCCAGGCTGCTTCAAGAGAACCTGCGGTGCTTTCAAAACCCACCAGCAGAGTAGCGAATAGGGTAACGAGTTCCACCGCGACCCACGCCAGATTGGGGCTGGCAAGAGCAGGAACAACTGCCAGCGAAAAAACAAACAGGTTGAAATTGCAATAAAACCACCACAACCGCGCCTTGGATTGCGTCTCGTGATGCATATAGCCGCCAGCGAAGATCGCAGCCAGCAAGCACACAAAAACCACTAAGAGAAGAACGAGGCAACCCAGGCCGTCGACTTCAATCCACCCTGGAATGCCTACGTAATTCCCGCTCAGAAGAACGCACCCCGCTGTGATCACTGCAGCCGCGAAGCTGATTGACAGAGAAACTACAGTGATGCCCCAGGCCAACCTGCGAAGCGGCTTGAACCAGCAAAGCAGCCCTGCAAGCAGTGGAATAAAAACGGCAACGATCAGCGCCATACCTGAGGCTCCTCTTTCAGTTCGCTCAAAGTCGCTGCTTCCGTCGTTCCAATGGTCTCGGTGATATTCCGCGTGAGCACTCCGACAACAACCGCAATCAGAATCACGTCGATCGCAATAGCCAACTCCGCAATCAACGGCAGATCGGGAGCAATCGCGATGCCGGCAAAGAACGCGCCATTTTCCATGGCAAGGATGCCAATTAATTGAGGAATAGCCTCGCGGCGCGCAATCAGCGAATAGGCGCCAATGAGCAGCCCTGCCAGGCCGATGGGCAGATTCGCGTGAACCACTGGATCCTGTGAAGTAGCGACCAGTGGTCCAGCCAGGAACTCGGCTGCGATCGCGAGCAAAAGTGCAAGCAGCAGCGACGAGGGAATATTGATCGCCTGATCGATCTCCCGGCGCTCGTAGAGTTCGCCGGGGAGCATGCGCTTGAGGACCCAGGGGATGGTGATCACTTTGGAAGCAATCATGATGCAGCCGAGAGCGACAAGGTCCATGGAACCTCGGCTGAACCCGATGAGAAATGCGGATGCGGCGACGAAAATCGACTGCACCACCAGGAAACGCACTACACCTTGCACCTGGCGAGTGGTCACCATCGCGAAAGCTGAGAGTAGAACGAACCCCGCTGCGAGCGCATTGAGTCCATCGATTAACTCCGGTTGCGGACTTGCCATCCCTGCTCTCCTCCTAGACAGCCGAGGCTGAAAAGATGCTGGCGATCATTGCCGCGACGGAAATGATGAATGCGGCTCCAAGAAACTCACTAATGCGGAAAAGCCGCAGCTTCGCGAGTGATGATTCAATGACGACCAGAACGACTGTGAACAGCAGAATCTTGAATAGAATCAGGGGCACGGCTATCAGAATGTGGCCGAATTGCAAGTCGGTCGCCAAGCCCCACGGCGCGAGCAGGACGTTCAAAAAGATGCAGGTCAGAACCAGGAACTTCATCTGCCCGCCCCATTTCATCAGCGCAGCACCGCGGCCCGAATACTCCAGGCCCTTCGATTCATCGATCATCGCCAACTCGAAATGGCCGGTCGGGTTATCGACAGGAATCCGCCCGCCTTCCGCCAGAATCAGCATCAGAAATGCAATGAGCAGAAGGATGTGCGCTGGAGAGAAGACGCTGCGGGGTTGGCGACCCATTTCTGCTGAACGATGTATGGGATTGTCGATTGCGCCACAAATGACACCGTGAAGAACACAATCATGAAGACCGGTTCGGCCAGAAAACCAACCATGCGCGTCCGGCTCGCTCCCATCGGACCGTAAGGATTCCCGGTGTCAACGGCGGCAAGCGCGGCGAAAAAGCCGCCAAGAGCCAGGAAGAATCCGCCGGCAAGCATGTCGCCCATGAACGCAAATGCGAGCGGGTAATCGGTCAGCACCGGAATCAGGCTGGTGACGATCAGAGGGACGACAAACACGAGATACGGAGTGACACGAAAGATCCAGGTCGCGTCGGAAGAGATCACCTCGTCCTTGTGAAAGAGCTTCCACAAGTCGCGGTACGGCTGGAAAACACTCGGCCCGCGCCTGCTCTGGACGTTCTCTTTCAGCCGGCTTAGAACGCCGGCATAGAGCGGCGCAAAGCCGATTACAAACAGCAGTTGAATCAGGTTGTATACGACAGTCTGTGTCATCCAGAGTCCTTACCTGAAGATTCCCAATCTGATACGGCTGGCTTTTGGTCAGGCACGCGATCCCCGCTTGGCTCAACATCGGCGGACGGCGATCCGCGCAGGCGGAGACACCGGAGGCGAGTGCCCGATTAGCTCAATGTCTGTTGGCTGGGTTGGATAGGCGCCGGCTTGCGGCTTGAGCAGGAGCTTCTTAACAGTCTTCTCCACGGCACGACTCCTTTTCGGGGTAGGAATCATCAGCCGTGAAGGCGGTTATTGGTGGACTTCCATCACCATTGCCGAAAATGTTCTGCCAACATAATCTACCCGGAGCAGTTGGTTGTCAACGCGTTAGAAGGGCCTTGTCCAGGCAGCGTGCCGGCATTCGGACCGGTTTGGGTTCGTTGACAATGGCTTCGGGGTCCGAGGATACTGAAGTTGATCGAGTGTTGGAGTCCACTCCCAAACGCCCCTCAGCCTGAGGGGAAGATGACTCCTGCGAGGCTAGTTCTCTGACCGCGTGATGAACGGACTGTAGCGGAATTTCTCTCGGGCTTTGGCGCGGTCGAACTTCCATTGAATGCGCGTGGCCTGGAGGTTGGCCT
>JAKABE010000026.1 GCA_021801945.1 Acidobacteriota bacterium | reverse complement strand
CCCAGATTCGCGAAGCCGCACAGCGCGAAGGTAGCGATGGTGAACGATCGCCGCGCCAGCGCCGCCTTCTGCGCGCCCAGTCCGATATAGGCGATCACCTCGTTGGTCGCCATCCTCATGCCCAGCAGGTTGCCGATGGCCGCGCAGTCATGCCAGGGAACGCCGATCAGCCACGCCACAGGCGCGCCGATGTACCCCAAGATCTGCCCCAGCGTGCCCGGAACCCAGTGGAACCCGTGGTGCATGTGGATCCAGCCCAGCATTGCGTCCAGCAGCGCCACCAGGGCCAGAAAGCTCACCAGCATGATGGCCACGTTCAGCGCCAGCCTGCCGCCGTCGATGGTCCCGCGCGTCACCGCCTCGAGGAAGTTCTCGCCTTTGTGCATCTCGTCCTCGGGCAGGACAACCTGGCCCTCGGTGGCCGGTTTCCCCGTCTCCGGAACCAGCATCTTGGCGATCAGGATGGTTCCCGGCGAGGTCATGATCACCGCGGCCAGCAGATGCCGGGCCGCTACGCCCTGCGCGATGTACATGGCCATGATGCCGCCCGAGACGTGCGCCATGCCGCTGGTCATGATGGTCATCAGTTCGCTGCGCGTGGCTCCGTTCAGGAACGGCCGGATGGTCAGCGGCGCCTCGGTCTGTCCCATGAAGACGCTGGCCGCTAGGTTGGTGCTCTCCGCGCCCGAGATGCCCATGGTCTTCAGCATCACCCACGCCATGCCGCGCACAATCAGCTGCATCACGCCCAGGTGATACAGCACCGCGAAGAAGGCCGAGATGAAGATGATCGTGGGCAGCACCTGGAAGGCGAAGATCGAGCCCAGCGAGCCGGTAGGCATTCCCAGAGGGCCGAAGAGCACCTGTGTCCCCGCATAGGTAGAGGCCAGCATCTTCTGCACGACGTTGCCCGCCCACGCCATGGCCGCCTCGCCCCAACTGAAGCGCAGCACAAAGTACGCGAAGACAAGCTGCAGCCCCAAACCCCAGCCCACGGTGCGCCAGCGAATCCGTTTGCGGTCAGTCGAGCCCAGCCAGGCAACGAACAGCACGGCCAGAATTCCAAGCACCCCAGTGAATCGGCCCAATGCGATCCCTCCCTCAATAGCCAAGCTCTTGCTGTCGGCCTTGCCATGCGCCTCCCCTGACGGCCCAGTGCAAGCGCATCGTGGGCACAACGATTCCCTCAGCAAGAATAGCTAACTGCTAAAAGCTAGCAGCTAATGGCTGTCTTTCAAGATATTTCTCCGCCGTCTCCCGCGTAAAAAAACCTCCCACCAGCTCCACTGCATGAGGCGGAGCCTCCGAGAAGCGGATCGCCCGCTTGAGAATCGCCGCCGGCTCATCCAGCATCTCCGCACGGGTCGCATAGATCGTGGCCAGCGGCTGGCCTTTCTCCACGCGTGCCCCGCGCCGGGCATGAAACACGATGCCGGCGTGCGCATCCACCGGCTCTCCGGCCGTTTCGCGCCCTGCGCCGGTCCGCTGTACCGCCCAGCCCAGCGCGGTCGTGTCCATCTCCGCCACAAACCCGCTCTCCCACGCCTCCACCACCACGGTCGCGCCGGGCTTGTGGAAGCCCGCGCAATCGTCAAAGACGCCCAGATCGCCACCCTGGGCCTCGATCATCTCCAGAAATACGCGCAGTGCCGAACCATCGGCCAGCGCCGCTTCGGCACGCGCACGGCCTGCCGCCGGCGTTTGGGCCTGCCCGCCCACGTGAATCATCCATCCGGCCAGTATGAGCGACAGCTCCCGCAGATCCTCAATCCCCACAGGCCGCCGCCCGCGCAGCAACTCCACCGCCTCCACCAGTTCAATCCAGTTGCCCGCCGCCTGCCCCAACGGCTGGCTCATATCGGTAAGCAGTGCCACGGTACGGGCTCCCGTGGCCTCCGCCGTGGCTACCATCAGCGCCGCTAGGTATTCTGAGTCTTCCTGCTTGCGCAGGAATGCTCCCGATCCGGTCTTCACGTCCAGCACCAGCCCGTTCACTCCCGCCGCCAGCTTCTTGCTCAAAATCGACGCGCAGATCAGCCCAGGGCTCTCCACCGTCCCGGTGCGGTCACGCAGCGCGTAGAGGATCCGGTCCGCGGGCGCCAGCTCTCCTGTCTGGCCAATGATCGACGCCCCGCATCGGGCCAGAACCGCCTCAAACTCGATCAGCGTGAGCGCCGTCCGGTAGCCCGGAATTGCCTCCAGCTTATCCAGCGTGCCGCCGGTGTGCCCCAGCGCCCGCCCGCTGATCATGGGCACGGCCACCCCGCAGGCCGCCGCCAGCGGTGCCACGAGAAAGCTGGTTTTGTCGCCCACCCCTCCGGTCGAGTGCTTATCCACCGCCTGTTTGCCCAGCCGCGCCGGCGAAAACCTCTCCCCGGAGTCGCGCATGGCCAGCGTCAGCGCGCGAATCTCCTCGAGCGCAAGGCCCCGCAGCCACGCCGCCATCAGCCACGCCGCGAGCTGCTCTTCGGGAATCGTCCCCGCGGCCGCGCCCTGCGCCAGGAACGCCATCTCGCGCGCGTCCAGCCGGCCGCCGTCACGTTTTTTCAGGATCAAGTCAATTGTATGGAGCGGCGCTGGAGCGGATTTGGACATAACGGTATCTGGCCTCGTATCGTTGCTGCATTGCAGACGTCAAGAATGGTAGAGGGCTTCATTCTATCGCTTCCGCTGCCCCGCCGCTTTCGCCGTCCAGGTAAGGGCAGGGAATTGCAGGAAGGTATTTTGTGAGCCGGTGCGATTCTCTCGTACCGCGCCGAAGGCACAGCAGTTGTTAGCCTCGCGCTTCAGCCCGGGGAATCCCGCCCCAAATGAAGCGTCAGCCCCGAAGGGGAGCCGAAAATCTACCTGGTTTCTCTGCCCAATCCCGGCTCTTGCTGTGATTCGGCCAAGAAGTCTACCCTGCGCGCCAACCCCTGCCTGTTCCGCATCGTCTAAAATTCTGTTGCCATGATCTACTTTCCTCATGGTTGGCGCATCTGGCCAGTTACGCTGGCGGCTCTGCTGACGACTGCCTCGCTCCCCGCTCAGACGGCGCAAAGCTCCTCTACGTCTCCCACGCAAAACGCCCCGGCGCAGACTGGAAGGCCCACGGCTCTCAAACCGGATCTCGCCGGCCTGCACCGCAACCACCGCCTCATCCTCAAAGACGGCTCCTACCAGAACGTCACCCAGTATCAGATCATCGGCGACCGGGTTCGCTACTACTCCCGCGACCGCGGAGATTGGGAGGAGATCCCCGCCAACCTCGTCGATTGGAACGCCACGGAGCAGTGGGAGAGCCATCACGCCACTCCTTGGTCCGGCGCATCTTCGCCTGCCATGAAAGAAGCTGCTGAGCTGGATGCCCAGGAGGCCGCCGAGCGTAACGAACTCAAGGCGAGCATGCCGCTGGTGGCACCCGGCCTCAATCTGCCCAACCAGGATGGTGTCTTCGTCCTCGACACCTTTCACGGCACCCCCGAGCTGGCCCCGCTTGCGCCCCATGACCTCAACTGGTACGCCCGTTCCCGCCATGGCGTCGCCTTCTTGAATCCAAGCCGCGGCAGCGAACTCGACGGTGCGCACGCCAAGGTGCATCTCCACATCAACGATCCATCCTTCTTCCTCTCGCTCCACATTGCAGACAGCGCGGAGCCGGTCCTTTCCAAGCCCTTTACCGTCGGAACCATGACCCCCAACTCCGCCGGGTTCGGCAGCGGACAGTCCAGTGGCGCGGCCAATAACGACCAGGGAGCCAACTCGCCACAGTCGCGCTTTGCCATCATCCAACTGCAGCAGCGCAATGCCATCCGCGTCGTCGGCCCCATGCGCATGGGCCCGGATGGCTCCCTCCTGCCCGACCCCTGGATCATCCCCACCAAGGTTGAGGTCATGCCCGGCAAGCACTGGCTGCGTGTTCAACCCCTCCAGCCCCTGCGCATCGGCGAGTACGCCCTCGTCCAGATCGTTCCCTCCGCCGGGGTGAGCCCCACTATCTGGGATTTCGAGGTCAACCCCGCCACCGGCGACAATCTCGACTCCCTGGGCCCCATCCTCGACCAGCCCAGCAATTAGGGACGGCGAACACGATTGCGCTGGATGGTATCCCCATCGTGTTCACGCCTCCTCGCCCGCCACCCCGCCGCCCCCGCAAGCGCATCCACCGAACCGTTCAGACCACGGGATGCTCGCCGGCTTGAACGTTACCTATCTTGCGCCTCAGTGAGTGAGGTGTGATTTATCACTTGTCGACCAGCAGTTTCGACATCGCTTCCAAGCACGCTTCAGTTTTCCTAATTCCTACGAGTCAAGCTGGACGTTACCTCCGCCGGGTGCCCCGCATCTCGATTCTGAAACGTGGGATCACACGATCATGGCCGGCCGCCGGTTGTCCCATCCTGTGCGCGGCTTCATCGCTCAAAGGGCAGGAGAACCCAGGCCATACCCACCCCACAATGTGTCCTCCTGAGCAGAGTTTGCCGCGCCGTGGCCGACCCCGGCGTCAATATCTAGAATCTCGCGGCGAATTTGGGGCGCTCAAGCAGCGTCATGCTGAATTCATGGCAGGCGTGAGAAGTTTCCTGAATGCATTTCAGAGCGGGAATCGCTCAATATGTACGCCTCTACCGAAGCAAAGGCGCTCTCCAGTCTGGCGTGCAAATACCCGTGGTCCGCTTCATCGATGACGCGGGCTTGGTTGACCGTCAGAGCGTGGAGGCAATGCGGACCTGCTTGGAGGAGTACCGGGGTGTCTTCGAGCGAGTGGAAACTCCGCGCAAGTGCCCGATTAGCCAAAGCGACGACGATCCCGGACCGGCGGAGTCAATCCTTTCTCTTTAATCCTGCTGGGCCAGAGATATTGCTGCGTGCCTAAATTGCTGAAAGCGGAATATTTGCTCACAGGAATGACGGGGGTACGGTACCCGGCCCGGCCAAACGGCCGCACCGCCTCTGCGGGCGGCAAGCGGAGCAACGACGTCCGAACCTGAGAACTCGATCGGTGCGATGGAAAAAAACCGCGCTCTGTCTTCGAGTACGTGCGCAATGCGCAGACGATCAATTGGCTACCCAGTGGCTTCGGGAGCCACGCCGTCACGGTGCTACAATTCGGCTCAACCGGCGCGGGCAAGCACGATTTCCTGATCTCGCGCCGCGCCTGGGGGCTTTATGAACGATGCACCACCTTCGGAAGTCCGCAAGGCGGCGGGCCTGTTTCTCCTCCGCCTGCTTGTCGGTTGGGTGTTCCTGACTGAAGGGATGCAGAAGTTTCTCGATCCCTCTGCGCTCGGTCCCGGCCGCTTCGCCAAGATCGGCATTCCCCTCCCGCAGTTTACCGCTCCCTTTGTGGGCGTCATCGAAATCGTCTGTGGCGCTCTTCTCATCATTGGCCTTCACACCCTTTTCATCCTCCTCCCCCTTTTCATTGACATCGCCACGGCCATTGCCACAACCAAGATTCCCATGCTCTTCAAGCAGGGCTTCTGGCCGGCCATGCATGAAGCACGCACCGACTTCTGCATGTTGGTCGGCCTCATCGCCATTGCCCTTCTCGGCGCGGGAAACCTGTCGCTCGATGCCTGGCGGCGCCGGGTGGGGCTAACCTCGACCTGATCCTCGCGTCCTTTCGGGAGTAAAGCCGAGCCTGCTCGCCGCCGCCGGTCTACCGCCGGAGGCAAAGAAAGACTGCCCCGTGGTTGATCAGGATTCCAGGGCCTCTGTTTGGTCGCTTTCGCCTGCGCAACTGGCCCGCCAATGCCGGCTCATCGCAGAGGATGACTCCCCTCCCATCGATCCCGTGCTCCAGGCCGAGGCCCGCCGCCTATACGCAGCATGGCAGGAAGCCCTTCAAGTGCCAGGAAAAAGCTTTGAGGCCCGCGAGCGGGCGGCCGCCCTGCAAGCGGGTCTGAGAAAGCGCACCATCGAGATTCTGATCAAGAGCGCCGGGCGGCGCCCCGGCAATCGCTGACACAGTCCTCTATCCACCCCTTCCCGGCTCGGTCTCGCCACCCTGCAATCCCCCAGGCAGTGGCCCCATCGCGCCGTGCTGCCGAATCGGCACAAGCTGCCGAACACGCCGCTGGCGGGGCGGAGTGTTGACAGGGCACGCCCTATCGCCAGCGGAATGACTCGAAATAGGCAGAGTCCTGCAAGAGGGTCCGACTTCAGTAGCGCGATAAGAGGCGCAAAGCACTGGCCCGGCCGTAGCCCCTGGGGGTGCTTCTTCCCGGAGTCCCGCCCGGATGGATCCATCCTTACCGCAGTCCCTACACCCGGCCGGGAATCTTCCCTAACTCGTCTCCGGCGGCTTGGCGCGCTCCAAGTGCCGCCGCCTCTGTTCCCATTCGCCGGAGGAGAAAAACTGCGGCCCCACCTCGATCAGACGTGGCACCATGTTGAACACCGCCACGCGGTTCCACGGCCCGCCGTCCCGCATCCGGAACCCTTTCTCGTTCAACCTGCTGACGATGCTGGAGTAGGAGAAGTCCTCCACTAACATCGCCATCATCTCCATCAACGCCTGGTGCTCGCGCACGTCTACCTCCAGCCGCCTGCCGTCCTCTGAGATGCACAGCCCGTATGGAATCTCTTCGTCGAAAACTCCGGCGGTTGGTGCCTCCGCGTCGGGCAGTTCCCGCCGCCATTCGATCGAAACCATCTGCCATCCGGCCGCCGTCCGCTGCCGGATCAGATCGGCGCTGAATGGTGCCGAGATTGTGTCGCGCATGCGCTCGAAATAGGCCATGACACGCCTCCATAGGTCGCCTCATGGAGGCACCAAGCAATCGAGCTGCCAAATCGAATCCCCTGCCAATCCTTCCACCGTGCTCAACCCCAAGGGGATAGCCGAGGCGCCGCTGTGCTTAGCGATGGCCTTGCGTCCATATTCGCAAAACTGCGTCCGTTTTCGGACGGTAGGTGTGCATGCGTGATCTGCTTCTGTCACTTTGGAGCGGCAACTGCGTTTGCGCGTATGAGCCTGAAATATGCCGGCAGCAGGGAAGCGCCGGTAGTGGTGTTCCCCATATCTCCCATGGACTGCGTGTGCAGTAGGATAGCGTGGCCTTACGGCCGTGGTTGCTGCCGCGTTGCGCTTTACTCCCGCACGCTGATTCCCAGCGCTTTCATCTTGCGGTAGAGATGGCTGCGTTCCAGCCCCAGCAGTTCTGCGGCGTGGCTGATGTTATTGCGCGCCTCTTCGATCTTCTTCAGAATGTACTCCCGCTCGTAGGCCTCGCGCGCCTGCTGCAGCGAGCTGAACTCCGTCGTTGCACGTGCTCCCGTCCTTTGCGTAAGCGGGGGAAGATGCTTACGCTCAATGCGCAGCACGCGGGGATTCAGGATCAGCATCCGCTCGATCACGTTCTTCAGCTCGCGCACGTTCCCCGGCCAGTGATAGTGAGTCAGCGCCTCCAGCGCCTCTTCCCCGATCTCTATCCGCGGCCGCCCATACTGCCGTCCGAACACCGCCAGGAACTCTCGTGCCAGCAGCGGAATGTCCTCCTTGCGCTCGCGCAACGGTGGTACGAAAAACGGCACCACGTTCAGCCGGTAGAATAGGTCCTCGCGGAAGTTGCCCTTGGCAATCTCCTCTTCCAGGTTCTTGTTTGTGGTCGCGATGAGCCGGACATCCACGCGCAACGCCTGCGTGCCACCCACCGGCGTGAACATCTGGTCGTCCAGTGCACTCAGCATTTTGGCCTGCGTCTTCAGGCTCATGTCGCCCACCTCATCCAGCAGCAGCGTGCCTCCGTCGGCGCGCTCCAGCGTGCCGCGCTGCTCCGCCGGCCCTCCCGGTTGCGCCCCATGCCGGTAGCCAAACAGCTCCGCCTCGATGTGCGCCTCAGGAATGGCCGCGCAATTCAACTCCACGAACACCCGTTCTCGGCGCAGGCTCTCGGCGTGAATGGCTCGCGCGATCAGTTCCTTGCCCGTTCCCGATTCGCCGTAGATCAGCACCCTCCCGTTGGTGGGCGCCATCAGCCGGATCTGTTGCCGCAGCGCCTTCACCGGCACGCTTTCGCCCGTCAGCACCGAACTGGCGCTGAATTGCCTCTTGAACTCCTCGTTCTCCGCACGCAGCCGCCGCGCTTCTACCGCGTTCTTCAGCACGATTAGCGTCCGCTCCAGCGAGAGCGGCTTCTCCAAAAAGTCGTACGCCCCCAGCTTGGTGGCTTTCACCGCGGCCTCGATGGTCCCGTGACCGCTGATGATCACCACTTCCGGCCGCGTCTCTACGGCCATCTGGCGCACGTCGCCCAGCACCTCCAGCCCGTCGCGGTCCGGCAGCCAAATGTCCAAGAGAACTACGTCGAAGGGCGCGTCCTCAAGCAACACCGTGGCCTCAGCCGCGGTGGCTGCTCCGGCTACACCGTAACCCTCCTCGCGCAGAATCTCTTCGAGCGAGTTCCTGATCTCTGCCTCGTCGTCCACTACCAGGATGTGATTCATGAGGGCTGTCCCTTCACCGCCGTGTCGGCGACGCCCGCTGATTCTTCCGCCGCCGCTGCTGCCTGCACACTCGCCTCCATGAGTGGTAGCCGCAACAGGAATCGCGATCCCTTGGGGCTGTTCGACTCCGCCCGGATTGACCCTCCATGCTCCTGCGCAATCTTGGCCGCGATCGCCAGCCCCAGCCCCGTCCCCCGGTGCTTGGTCGAGTAGAAAGGCAGAAACAGCCGTTCCCGGATCTCATCGGTCAGTCCGTGCCCGGTGTCGGATACCACCACCTCCACCGCCGTGCCGTCCTCGCTCAGCGCGGTCCGAATCCCTAGCACGCGCAGCAGGCTGCCCTGCATGGCTTCGGCGGCATTGTCGATCAGGTTGGCCAGCGCCCGCCGGATCGCGTCCGGATCGGCCAGCACCGCCGGCAACCCCGGCTCCAGTTCGCGCTCCACCGTAATTCCGTCCAGCCGCCCCGCAAACAGCGTCAAGGCCTGCTCGGCCACCTGGTTCATGCAGCACGCTCGCGGCTGTGGCGCCGGAAACTGCGCCAGTGCCGAGAACTGGTCCACCAGAGTCCGCAGCGTCCCCACGCACCCTAGGATCACCTCGCTACATTTGCGGATTACACCCGCCGACTCCGCTTGTCCCCGGTCCAGATGCTTTCCGATCCGCTCTGCCGAAAGCGCAATCGGCGTCAGCGGGTTCTTGATCTCGTGTGCCACCCGCTGGGCCACCTCTTTCCACGCCAATTGCCGCTGCGCCCGGAGCAGCTCGCTTGAATCCTCCACCACCAGTACTGTTCCTGTCTTCCGGTGCGCCAGCTCCAGCCGCGCGCTGGTGATGGCCAGATGCATCACGTTCCCGTGCGTGCGCACCTCGATCTCGGTTGAGGCCGCCCCCATCCGCTGCCCCCGCCGGATGACCCCTGCCAGGTCCTCTGCGCACTCAGCCGGCGCCAATGTCTCAATCTTTTCTCCCTTCAGGTCCGCGTCCCCCCGCCGTCCCATCAGCGCCGCAAACGCCTGGTTGGCTTGCAACACCACCCCCGCCTCGTCCAGCGTTACCACCCCGCTCGGAATTGTTTCCAGAATCGTTTCCAGCTCTCGCCGCCGCTCTTCAATCGCCTGGTTGGCGGCCTTCAGTTGCGCCTGCGAGCTCCCCGCTAGCAGACGGCTTGCCTCCAGGTCCGCCGCCATGTGATTAAACGATCGCACCAGCTCCGCCATCTCCCCGCTGGCGATGGCTCCCACCCGCTGCTCGTATTTGCCCGCGGCAATCTCATCCATGGCATTCGCCAGCGCTTCCACCGGCCGCGTGATCTGCTTAGAGAGAAACTCCGCCAGCCATACGCTCGCGAAAAACACGAGTACGGTAATCAGCAGCAGTGTCAGGAAAAACGTGGTCCGCGGCCGGTTTCGCGTGCGGAAGAGTTGCCAATACTCTTCCAGCCCCGCGCGGATGTGCGCCGTGGTCTGGCTCAGTCCCCGCGGCATGGGCAGTGCGGCCACCATTGTTCGTCCTGAGGCCGTGTTCGACAGTCCCAGCGCGTAGTCCTGGCCCGCTACCTCTACGAGCGGTCCGTTGCTGCGCCGCGCCGCCATCAACAGGACCTTCGCAAGCGGTCCTTCCATCTGTGTCTTGGCGTGGTCCTCTGTCCCCAGCCAGTAGATCACCTTTGCCGGGCTTGCCGCCGCTGGCGCCTGAAAGCTGGCCAGCTCGCGGCCGTTCTTCCCGTAAACCATCAGAAATCCACCCTGCAGCGTGATCCGCCGCGAGAAAAGCGCCTGTTCGAGCGCGGGTCGTGCTCCGTCGGCCGCTCCGCTCTCTCGCACCGCCTCCGCCTCGCCTCGCGCATTGCTGGCCACGTATTGCACCAGCTCCCGCACCACGCTCTGTGCGTCGTCATGCAGCTCCGACGTGTTGGGAGAAAACCAGCGGTCGATCGTTCGGTTCATCAGCAGAAAGCTAAACAGGAACATGAACGCTGCGGGCATCAGGGCGATTAACGCTGCCCCAGCCACCATGCGCGTCCTAAGTCGCGCCCCAAGCCCGCTGCCCGACTGCCCCGCGTAGAGCTTGAAAATGTTCCGGAACAGCAGCGTGAGCACTACGATAAACAGTAGAAAAACGACTACGATCAGCCCCGTGAACGCCAGCGTGGCGCCTGAAGTGTTGGGGTTCAGAAATCTCACGTTCGAAGTGGTGAAGGCCTGTAGCGCCCCCAGCAGCGCAAAGAACAGCACCGCCCCGCCGGCAAGCAGACCTACCAACCAGCGCCGGGATGTGCCGCCAAATGGCATGGGCAGATTATAGTTCCGCCCCTGATTGCCGGCCATCCTCAACCCGCGCGAGTGGGGGAGTGCGTGGCCGCGAGCCTGCGTTCCACCTTTACCGGCTTCCCATTCCGCGTCCTGTTTTCCTCACCGCACGCGCCGCCGGTCACGATTTACACTAGGGGTTCACTGCTTTCTACTCAAGGAGCTGGCCCATATGCCTTATCCCTCCCACTACCGCTACACTCGCGAACATGAATGGATCGCCGTTGACGGCTCCATCGGCACGGTCGGCATCACCGACTACGCCCAAAGCTCGCTGGGCGACATCGTTTACGTCGACCTGCCCAAGGTGGGCGACGCCGTCCAAGCCGGCGCCTCCTTCGGCTCCGTGGAGAGCGTCAAGGCCGTCAGTGACCTCTTTTCGCCCGTCAGCGGCTCCACCGCCGCCGTCAATGAGGAGCTCAAGAACGCCCCAGACAAAATCAATGAGGACCCCCACGGCACGTGGATCATAAAGGTCCAGCTCTCTAACCCCGCTGAACTCGACGCCCTCCTCGATGCCGCTGCCTACGAGGCCTTCATCGCTGAGGAAACCGGAAGCTGAATCAACAGCCTCGAGCTGCTAACTTCTAGTCCTTGCTCGAATTGTGACGCTCGAAGCTGGCGCATTCCATGATGGATTTTGAAACGGCGAGCCGCTTGCCGGTTCGCACCACGGCCTTTGGCTAGAAGCTAGGAGCTGGAAGCTGCCATGCGCTACTTACCCAAATCTCCCGCCGAACGCGCGCGGATGCTTGCCGAAATCGGCGCTGGCTCCATCGAGGAACTCTTTGCTTCGATTCCCGCCGAGTACCGCCTCGACCGCGACCTCAGGGTGCCCCGCCAGCAGGCTGAGAGCGAGATCGTCGCCTACTTCCAGGCCGCAGGAGCCAAAAACTCCACCTCCCACGCCAGCTTCCTCGGTGCGGGCGCCTATCGCCACTACCGCCCAGTCATCATTGACTCGCTCGTCCAGCGCGGCGAATTCCTCACCAGCTACACGCCCTACCAGGCCGAAATTAGCCAGGGCACGCTCCAGGCCATCTTCGAATTCCAGACCATGATCGCCGAACTCACCGGCATGGACGTGGCCAACGCCAGCATGTACGACGGTTCCACCGCCGTGGCTGAGGCGGTGATGATGGCCACGCGCGTTACCGGCCGCCATCAGGCCGTCGCCGCCCGCACCGTTCATCCCGAGCACCGCGAAGTCCTGGGCACTTACGCCAAACATCAGGGCCTTCCCATCGCGCTCGCCGGCTACGACCGGGAAACGGGCCGCGTCGATCTGGCCGCTCTTGAAGCTGCTGTCACCGGGGAAACCGCCGCCGTCCTCGTCCAGAGCCCCAACTTCTTCGGCGTTATCGAGGACATTCCGGCCATCGCGCAGATCGCTCACGCCAAGGGCGCGCTGCTCATCGTCTCCATCACTGAAGCCGTCTCGCTCGGCCTCGTTCGCCCGCCCGCCGAGGCCGACATTGTAGCCATGGAGGCCCAGTCCTTCGGCGTCGCGCTTACCTATGGTGGCCCGTTCTGCGGCGTCATCGGCGCCAAGGAGCAGTACGTCCGCCAGATGCCGGGCCGCCTCGCCGGCCAAACCGTCGACTCCAACGGCAACCGCGGCTTCGTTCTCACCCTCGCCACCCGCGAGCAGCACATCCGCCGCGAGAAGGCCACCTCCAACATCTGCACCAACCAGGCCCTCGTCGCCCTCATGGCCACCATCTTCATGGCCGTCTACGGAAAGGAGGGAATCCGCGAGCTGGCCGGGTACAACCTCGCCAAGGCCGCCTACGCGGCCAACACCCTCGGCTCACAGCCCGGCGCCAAGCTGCGCTTCACCGGCGCGCCGCGCTTTCACGAATTCGTCCTGCAAACGGAAGAATCCCCAGCCGCATGGAACGAGCGGCTGCTCGAGAATCAGATTGTCGGCGGCATCGAGCTTAGCCGCTGGTACCCCGAGCTAAAAAATTGCACGCTCTGGTGCGCCACTGAAGTTGCCACCCGCGAGCAGATCGACACCGCGGCCAGCGTCCTGACCGCCAAACACGTGGAGGCATAAATGGCCACCGCCCCGACCGCTGCTGCCGAAAACACCACCGGCAAAGTCCGCCCCCACCCCACCCAGAACGAGGCCCTTCTCTTCGAAAAGTCCTCGCCCGGCAAGCGCGCCTACAAGCTGCCCCCGCTGGACGTGCCCGCCATCGACGCCAGGGCCACCCTCGGCGCAGCCTATCGCTCGCAAAGCGCCGACCTGCCCGAGCTCTCCGAGATCGAGATCATCCGCCACTTCACCCGCCTCTCCACCTGGAACTACGCCATCGATCTCGGCATGTACCCGCTTGGCTCCTGCACCATGAAGTACAACCCACGCGTGAACGAGTTTGTCTCCCGCATCGAGGGCCTCGCCGAAGCGCATCCCTATCGTCCCGAATCCCACGCCCAGGGCATCCTCGAAGTCATCGATCTGCTCCAGCGTTGCCTCATCGAAATCACCGGCATGGACGCCATCACCCTGCAGCCCGCAGCCGGCGCTCACGGCGAGTTCACTGGCATTCTGCTCTCTCGCGCATGGCACGAGTCGCAGGGCAATCCCCGCCGCAAGATCCTCATCCCCGACTCGGCTCACGGCACTAACCCGGCGACCGCGGCCATCTGCGGCTACGTGGTCGAGAACATCAAGTCCAGCCCCGAGGGCGCCATCGATCTCGAAGCCCTGGCCCGCCAGGTGACGGAAGAAGCCGCCGCGCTCATGCTCACTAACCCCTCCACGCTGGGTGTCTTCGAGAGCCAGATTCACAAGATCGCCGACATCCTCCATGCCAAAGGCGCACTCCTTTACATGGATGGAGCCAATATGAATGCCCTGGTCGGCAAAGTCCGCCCTGGCGACTTCGGAGTCGACGTGATGCACCTCAACCTCCACAAGACCTTCTCCACGCCTCATGGCGGCGGCGGCCCCGGCTCCGGTCCGGTGGCCTGCAAGGCTATTCTCGAACCCTTTCTGCCAACTCCGGTGCTCGTGCAAAATCAAAACGGCAATAAGTCTTGGGATTACAACCGTCCCCACTCCGTCGGCCGCGTTCGCGCCTTCTACGGCAATACCGGCATGTTCATCCGCGCCCTGGCCTACATCCTCGCCAACGGCCCTGACGGTCTCCGCCAAACCACTGAGGATGCCGTCCTCAACGCCAACTATATCCGCAACAAACTTCAGGACCTCTACGACCTGCCCTTCGCCACTCCCTCTATGCACGAGGTTGTCTTCAGTGACAAGCGCCAGCTTGCCCACGGCGTCAAGACCGGCGACATCGCCAAGCGCCTCATTGACTACGGCTTCCATCCCTACACTGTCAGCTTCCCGCTCATCGTCCACGGCGCGCTCATGATCGAGCCCACAGAAAGTGAGTCATTGGAGGAGCTCGATCTATTCGTAGAAGCTATGCGCTCCATCGCCCGGGAAGCCGAGGAGACGCCGGATCTGGTTAAATCCGCGCCCCACTCCACGCGCGTCGCGCGTCTCGACGAAGTCCAGGCTGCCCGCAAGCCTATCCTCCGTTGGCGCCCGGCGAGGTAGCAGGGAATTTCGAAACACTTGAGGGGACTGATAACTGCGGTTGCGCGCGGTGTTATCAACTCCTGCGCGGCTTGCCACTACTATCCTTCGCCTGCCCATGGAGGCCAGGCAGGTAGTTAACTCAGATAGTTAGAGAAAAACACTTCCTGAGTGTATGCGCGAGTTAGCTGCATCGATCCATCTGTGTCAATGCGGTCCTTAGATCAAATGTGATGCGGTAATATAGGGGAGAAAGTGCCTCCTTAATCAACCCATTTGAGGGTCAAAATGCCTAAATCGGTGCGGCGAAGCAGGAAGAATCAAGCGTTGCTCGACATCCGTGCTGTGGCCGCAAAAGCGAACGTCTCCATCGCTACGGTCTCAAGAACGATCAATCGCGTTCCAACTGTCAACGCCAAGATGGCCAGCCGGGTTTGGGCCGCGATCGATGAGCTTGGGTATGTTCCAGACACGCAGGCGCGTGCGCTGGGTTCAGGCCGCAGCGGAATGATCGGCCTGGTGGTATCGGAGATCACCAACCCGTTCTTTCCGGAGTTGATTCAGAGTTTCGAGGATGCGGCCATTGAAAGCGGATACGAGATCCTGATCAGCTCCACGAATTACGATCCAAAACGGATGGAAATCTGCATCCGGCGTCTCCTTCAGCGCAAAGCAGAAGGAGTGGCTGTCCTGACCTTTGGCATTGAGCAGCCGTTATTTGAAAAACTGGCTGACCGGAATATTCCCTTGGTTTTCGTCGATGAGGGCCCCGACCGGCCGGATGTGAGCATCATCAAGGTTGATTACGCCCACGGCGTGCGCCAGGGAGTCCAGCATCTGGCCGCCCTGGGGCACAGAAAGATCGCCTTCATTTCGGGCCCTCTGACGCTGCATTCTGCACAATGCAGATTGGACGCCTTCTTGAAGGCTCTTGATGAATGCGGAATTAAAGCAAGGCCGCAATGGCAGATTGAGGGCGATCATACGTTCGAGGGCGGGATCGGGAGCATGCAGCGCCTCCTTGATGATTTGGATCGCCCCTCCGCAGTCATGTGCTCCAACGATGTGACCGCGCTGGGCGTATTGCACAAGGCGTACCGCGTCGGGTTGCGTGTCCCCGATGATATTTCAGTTATCGGCTTCGACAACATACAAATGGCGAAGGTCATGATTCCGCCTCTGACTTCGATTCAGATGTCCCCGATTGACATTGCCAATGCCGCGGTGAAGGCTCTCAAGGATCACATCGAAGGGGATAATCTCCATCGTGAATACGGGGTCGATACACATCTCGTCGTTCGTGAATCTACGTCATTCCCGCCGGGCGCGATGGATGACCTGACGTCTTCACGCAGCGGCGAGCACAACTTGTCCTCTCTTTCCGCCGGCGAATGAGCTATTTCGATTCTGAGCCGTCCAGCGATGCGCAGCGCGGGTGGATAGATCGGATTGCCTGTTCCCGCCAGTCGACAGCGGAATCCAAGGTCCCCGCTGACCGGCCACCGTGAAATGCTGAAAAGCTTGGTTGGCGCCATCGTCCCGCAAAGGCCGCAATCCACTCTACGCCAATCAGAGAGCCGCTATCCGGCATTCATGGTTCTGCGCAGGCGTTGTTCGGCTTCCGCGCTCCAATAACCGCAGTCGAGTTCGAAGAAAACCGAGGTATACGGTATGGTCATCGCCGTCTTGACGATCAGGACACGAAAGACCTGCGCCGCCTGGTCGAGCTTGGCGATGATCTCCTCGTGCGGAAGTTGGCGGACGGCAGCGCCCAGAAGCCCTTCAAGTTTGTCCAGGTAGCCGCGAACACCGGGCGCATCGCTCTCTGCAACAAACGCCAGTTCCTGATCCAGATAAACGTTGGCGCGCAGATGCGCAGATGCGGAGATGGCGCGAAGGACTTTCCGAACCGCTTCATCCTGGCTGCCGCCGGTGAAGATGGTCTCGATGCCGGGCTTCGATTGCGCCGGATAGGCGGAGTCGGCAACCACGATCCAGTTGCGATGACCGAACAAAGGCAATAACTCGCGGAAGCGAATCTCCCAATCGGATGTCGCGGTTCTCTTCTGCATGGGCATTGGGCCTCTCCTTTACGCGTCCTTAGTTCAACCCTTCATCGGCGCAGACGGCCACCTTGCCGCATTTGCCGGATGCCATCAGTGCATAAGCGTCGCCGGAGCGCTCCAGCGGAAAGCGGTGGGTGATGATGGCGGCAGGGTGCAGGTTCCACCGCACCAGGCGTTCGACCAGTTCCTCCATGAGCCAAATGGATGTTACCCAGGAGCCGTAGACAGTCTTCTGATCGTGGATCATGTCCGGCGAGGGGGTGAGCTCCACCGTGCCGCCTTCGCCGACCAAAGCGATGCGACCCCATTTGCGCGCTGCGCGGATGGCTGTGGCGCGCGCAAGCGGGTGCGCGGAGCAATCCACGGCGCGCTCCACACCATGACCGCCGGTGAGCCTCTTGACTTCGGCCACGTTGTCCGGACCGGAGGTCAGTACCTCGTCGCAGAGGTTGAGATCGCGCGCCAGCTTGATGCGTTCGGGAATCACGTCGATGCCAATGATCTTGTGCGCGCCCAGCTTGCGCGAGAGCGCGGCGGCAGCCAGGCCAACAGGACCCAGGCCGGTGATGAGCACGGCATGATTGCCGTTGATGCCGATCTTTTCCAGACCCTCGTAGACCGTGCCAAAGCCGCATGCCACCTGTGCGCCGTCGGCGTAAGAAAGCTCATCCGGCAGCGCAACCAGATCCTTTTCTTCGGCAATCATGTACTCGGCCATGCCGCCGTCGCGCTGCCACCCATAGGCGCGGCGGTACTGCTCGCTGGTGCAGGAGATCATGTACCCGCGCCGGCAATCGTTGCACACGCCACAGCCGGAGATGTGGTAAACAATAACCCGGTCGCCCGTCTTAAAGCGGCGGCAGCCCGGCCCCGTCGCCACAATCTGCCCGCAAGGCTCGTGGCCGGCAATAACCCCCTGGTAGCCTTCGGGGCCCTTGCCCAGATGTTCGTGATAAATAGCGCGGATGTCGGAGCCGCAGATCGTGGAGGCTTTCATGCGCACCAGCACTTCGCCGTGGACGGGCGTAGGCACAGGCACGGTTCGCAGTTCAACGGTGGAATTGCCGGGCAGGTAAGCCGCGGTCATGGTGGCGTTCATGGTTATAACTCCCGCTGTCAGCCTTCACTTACCGGCTTTCAAATTCTAGAGTCCAGCTCTCTTCATCCGCACGAGATTAGCGGCAGCCATCGGGCAGAGCTGAAGGCTGATGGCTGAAATCTGATCGCTCGCTCTTACGGAGGCGTGATCTCGCCATTCAGGTCCCACAGCGCCTCCCAGCCTTGGCCGTCCTTCCATAAAAAGACCTGCCCCTTGATCAGCCGGCAGTTGCGATCGATGGCGGCAATCTGGCCCATCTCGTCGTCGCTGAGCGGCTCACCCACCACGCCTTCCAGGTTGGCGCGGTAGTGATGCACGGAAAACGGAATCGGGATTTGCCCCCGCTGCACGGCCCACTTGATGCAGACCACTGCGGGATGAATCCCATGACGCTCGGCGATGGCGCGGATGACCGGATCTTCGGTCGGTGCGGTGTCTTCAACCGTGCGGTCGCGCTCTGGCCGCCCCGGCGAGCCGATGGGGCAATAGCCCACGGGCTGAATGCCATTCTCGACCACGAAGCGAAACAGTTCCGGTTGCTGGAAGTGCGGGTGCAGCTCCATCTCGTTCACGGCCGGCTTGATGCGCGCGTCGCGAAGCACCAGCTTCAGCTTGGCAACGGTCATGTTCGACGTGCCGATGTTCCGCACCAGGCCCATCTCCACCAGTTCTTCCATCTGCCGCCACGTCTTCATGTAGTTCTCGTGGATGTAGGGCTTGGCGTCCGCGCTGCGCGAAGTGACATCGCAGCCCGGCGGATGAAAATTGGGAAACGGCCAGTGGACCAGGTAGAGGTCCAGATAATCCAGGCGCAGATCGGCGAGCGACTGGCGGCAGGAACCGATCACGTCGTTGTGCCTGTCGTTCCAAACCTTCGACGTGACCCACAACTCCTCACGCCGAATGCCGCTCTTCCGTACGGCCTCCAGTGCGGCCCCGATCTCACGCTCGTTGCCATAAACCGAGGCGCAATCAAAGTGCCGGTAGCCGGCGGCCGCGGCGCCCAGAACCGCTGCGGCAACCTCGGCGCCCGAAACGTGGTCGGAGCCAAAGGTGCCAAGGCCGATCGCGGGCATTAGCGCGCCTGAACTCAGCTTTCGCTTGGGAATCACTGCCGGGTCCACGGGTAGAGAAAGGGATTCGGCTGCTTGGCTCATTCCGGCTCAACACCCCAGAGTATGACTGCAATCTGCGAACAGCTCAGAATACCCTTTTGAGACCGCCATCGGT
>JAKABE010000025.1 GCA_021801945.1 Acidobacteriota bacterium | reverse complement strand
TCCCTCCAGCTTTCAGCCCGGCCTGCCGGCCAACGCCTCGCTGTGGCGCATGATCGCCATTTTTCTGTTTCTCTGCGCACTGGTCGCCGCGTTTATTGGCGTCATGACCAACCTCTTCGAGCAGGTGGACCGGCGAAGCGAAGCAGCCCGCCAGTCTGCCCGGCGTAGACGCAGGGGTTCCCGCAATCCTTGAATTGGCCGCCCCCATTAAAATAGAAGAGTGCGGGCCTGCTGCCCCGCGCAGGATCGAGCCGACGCCGATGTATGAAGTTACTGTGGATGCGGATTTCTCCTCCGGCCACTATCTGCGCAACTACAAGGGCAAGTGCGAGAACCCGCACGGCCACAACTACAAGGTCCGCGTGACTCTGGCCGGGGCTGCGCTCGACGAGGCCGGACTGCTGCTCGACTTCAAGCTGCTCAAGGATGTGATGCGCCCGGTCATCAGCCGCATCGATCACCAGATGCTCAACGATCTGGAGCCTTTCACGGTGCTCAACCCCTCCGCCGAGAACCTGGCTAAGTACCTCTACGACGAAACCAACCGCCAGCTCGCCGGCATGACCGCGGGCCGCGTGCGCGTGAAGGACTGCACCATCTGGGAGACCGACACCACCACGGCCACCTACTACGAATAGAGCTCTTGTCAGCAGAGCGGCGCAATCTTGCGCCGGCTTCTGCGCACCTTAGTGGCTCTGTCCGGACTTCGACTGCGAGTCCTTATTGAAGGGAATCTCGAAGTAATACAACTGGTGGCCGCTGGCGTTGCGCAGCCGGTCGATGAATATGTGAGCGCCCTCGAGCGGATGATCCAGCCCCGGCACAACGTAGAAGAGAAAACCGGCGCGCGTGGTGTGCGGTTCTACCACTAGCGACCGGTATTCGAAGGTATTGAAGTCCTCTTCGACCTTCTCGTAGTTGTGATTCCTGTGCCCGAAGTGAATGCCGGGGATGGGGCTGGGCATAGGCATTGAGCGGGGTTCGTAGGGCTTCATAAGCCGGTCCACGTCCGCGGGTTCGGCGGCCTGGACATATTGCCCGGCCGCGGTCTCGAAGAGAATCCGCGCGTCATTCAGCGAGATGGGCTGGTCGCCCAGGTTGGTCACGATCAGCCGCACCGGAATCACGCCGTATTTCAGGTAATCGACGCGAAAGATGGACTGCTGTTTTTTGGTGTCGTAGGGCACGACCGCAATAGCCACGTGCTCGTCCTTATGGACCTCGACCGCGGCAAACGAGGTGGCGGGCTCAACCGGAGGCGGTGTGTGGTCGCGCGCCACGGCCGGCAGCGCCAACCCAAACCCCAGCACAACCACGGGAAGTGTCCTCAAAGCCCTCATCGTGCTCGACTGTATCATTTGAGGGTTAGACCGCGTGAGGCTGCAATCCGTTGCCCATGATCCTGTTTTTCTATAACCTGGCGCTGCTCGTGGCGCTCGTGGCCGGAGCGCCCTGGTGGCTATGGCGGATGGCCACTACGCAGAAGTATCGCGAAGGACTGCTGCTGCGGCTGGGCCGGGTTCCGAAGGGGCTGGCAGCGGACCCCGAAGCCAGGGACCGGCCGGTGATCTGGCTCCATGCTGTCTCCGTGGGCGAGGTGCTGGCCGCGGCCCGGCTCGTCGCGGAGCTGGACCGTGCTTTTCCCGCCTTCCGTTTGCTCATCTCGACCACCACGCGCACCGGCCAGGCGCTGGCCCGCGAGCGCTTCGGGGCCGACCGCATTTTCTATTGCCCTCTCGACCTGCCCTGGACGGTGCGCGCTTACCTGGGTGCTTTGCAACCGCGCCTGCTGATTCTGGTCGAGACCGAATTCTGGCCCAATCTTCTCAGTGGCTGTTTCCGCCGCCGGATTCCGGTCGCTGTGGTCAATGCCCGCATCTCCGACCGCTCCTGGCCGCGCTACCACCGGCTGCGGTGTCTGTGGCGTCCGTTGCTGGGGCGATTAAGCCGCGTCCTGGCGCAGAGCGATACCGACGCCGAGCGGCTCCGCACCCTGGGCTGCCCGCCGGAGCGGGTGGTGGTGGCGGGAAATCTGAAATTCGATGTGCGCGTCGCTCGGGAGGCAGAAGCGACCCGCAAATTAAAGGAAATGGCCCGAGGTCTGCGGCTCATCGTTGCCGGCAGCACGCTCGAGGGCGAAGAAGTCGCGTTGCTCGCCGCCTGGCCGCGTCTGCTTGCCACCGATCCCCAACTGGCGCTGGTTCTGGCACCGCGTCATCCCGAGCGCTTTGCCGCCGTCGCAGCGCTTCTCGATAATTCCGGTGCGCCATGGGTTCGCCGTTCGGCTTGGCCGGCGCGGCCAGCCGCGCTGACGCCCGGCTCGATCGTTTTGCTCGATACCATCGGCGAGCTTGCATCGATCTACTCACTTGCCTCCGTGGCCTTTGTTGGCGGCAGCCTGGTTCCCGCCGGCGGACACAACCCCCTCGAGCCGGCTCAGTTTGGCGTCCCCATCGTGATGGGTTCTGACTACGCCAACTTCCGTGGCATTACAGAGGATCTGCTCGCGCACGATGCTTTGCGCATCGTACTAAAGGAGGAGCTTGCCGCAACGTTGATTGGTCTGCTCCAAGACCGGCCCGCTGCTGAAGCCATGGGCGAGCGCGGCAGGGAAGTCTTCAGCTGCGAGGCCGGCGCGACCGCCCGCTGCGTGGAAGCCATCGCCGGTTTGCTCGCCGCCGAAGCCGCGCCGGAGCGCATGCCATGAGTTACGTTCCCGCCGCGCGTCCGCTGCTTTGGCCTCTTGTCCCCGCCTACCGGCTCACGGTCGCACTCCGTGAGTTGCGTCTCCGCCTGGGACTGGAGCCGGTCCGCCGCTTGCGCTGGCCCGTCATCAGCATCGGTAGTCTCTCGGCCGGCGGCGCGGGCAAAACGCCGCTGGCCATCGCCCTGGCCCAGGCGCTTACAGCTCGCGGCCTGCATGTGGATGTGCTCTCGCGCGGTTATGGCCGCAAAAGCCGGACCACAGCCCGCGTTGATCCGAACGGCACCGCCGACCAATTCGGCGACGAACCGCTCACGATTGCTCGCGAGGCCGCTGTCCCGGTCTACGTGGCTCCCCGCCGTTATCAGGCGGGTCTGTTAGCTGAGTTGGCCCGACCCGCGTCAGTCCAACCTGCCGTTCACCTGCTTGACGATGGCTTCCAGCACCGCCAGCTTGGGCGCGATGTCGATATTCTGCTGTTCAACCGCGACGACCTGAACGATCATCTGCTTCCCGCCGGCAACCTACGCGAGCCGTTCCGCTCCGTGCGCCGCTGCGCCGTCATCGCGATTCCGGCTGCCGACCCCGATCTCGAATCCGAGGTCAGAGCGCTAGGCTGGCAGGGGAAACTGTGGCGTCTGCGCCGCACCATGCAAGTTCCGCAGATCAGCGGCCCTGTTGCTGCCTTCTGCGGCATTGCCCGGCCCAAGCAGTTCTTTGCCGGCCTGGAATCCGCCGGCCTGCACGTCGCAAGCCGCATCGCATTCCCTGACCACCACCGCTACGACGCCCACGATCTGGCTTGCCTGCGTGATGCCGCCAGCATCGTCCGCGCCACGGCGCTGCTGACCACGGAAAAGGACCGCGTGCGGCTGGGGAACCTGGCCGCATCCATCCCCGCTTCCCTCCCGCTTACCAGCGTGGTGCTGCGCGTCTCCATCGAAGACGAAGGTGCGGTCATGAATTGGCTGATCGAACACGCCGCTCTCGACCGCCTTACACCTTCACGAAGATCTTCTTCCGGTACATGATCCACACCGGAATGAAGCACACTGCGGTGTAGGAGACCGAGTAGGCAAACGCGCTCCACCCTGCATTCTGAATGTGCGTGAAGATGTGATAGCGCACCCAGAACAGCAAGGGAATGAGCCGCCGGCCTGCGCGAATGTGGATGGCATTCAGCGCGCCAGGCAGCACCTCGCTGATCATGTACGCTGTGATGGCATTCGATCCGAAGACCAGCCAGGGCCAGACCAAGGCGCTGCTCCATCCCTTCTTGCCCCAGCCCAAGTGCTCCATGGCCCAATACACGAGCACAAGCAGGACCAGCGACCACCCCGCAGCTGCCAGCACATAGGAACTGGTCCACATATTCTTGTTGAGCGGGAACCACGCTGACCACAGATAGCCAAGTGCTAGGCAGACCGCGGCGCCCGCCGCCAGCCCCAGAGCCTTCGCTCTTGCCGTCCGCCACGAGCGCAGCCATAGTCCACACAGCAGCCCGGCGAGCGTGGTGCCCACCGCCGGAATGGTGCTCAGCAACCCTTCCGGGTCGCGCAGGTTGAATAATGGAGGGCTCTCGAAAAGATGGTGGGGGAAGACGTGCCGGTCGAGCCAGGCCACGATGTTGTACTTGGGGTCGAGGAAGGGAATGTCGCGTCCCGGCAACCCCGCACCCGGCACCGGAACCCACCGCACCAGTACCCAGTAGCCCACGAGCACCGCCGCCAGAGCCGCTACCTTCGTCCATACCCGCCGGTCCCATAAATAAAACAGCCCCACGACCAGGTAGCAGAGCGCGATCCGCTGCAACACTCCATAGAAGCGCAAGTGCGCCAGTTGGAAAAGCGGGAACCCATTCACCACGATCCCCAGCGCGAACAGGATCCCCGCGCGCCGCAGCGTATGCCAAGCCATCTGCGCGCGCGCGGCCCCGTGCCGGAGCCGTGCATCGAAGGCAAACACAATGGAGACGCCGACCACAAACAGAAATGTGGGAAACACCAGATCGGTAGCCGTCATGCCGTTCCACTCGGCGTGGTTCATTTGCGCCCACGAGCCCGGCCCACCGTTGTTGTTCACCATAATCATGAAGGCCATGGTGAGGCCCCGCAGCACATCGACGGAGAGCAGCCGCTTGCCAGACTCCACCGCCTCAACTCCTCCGGCGCCATTGTCCGCCGTCTCGCCGCGCAGTCTGCCGGGCGCTTCCACGGCAACAGCTTGTTCTCTGTGATCGAGTACGCTCTCCCGCGCATTCACGGCGGGCGCGCCGAACCCCTTCATCTGGGGCAGACCCGCTTCGGCCATATACTCCTCCATCCCGCTCCCGATAAGATGCTCGCTACCCTGCGCGCCAGCGACGATCTTCGCCAAGCCGGTAGCGTGCGCGCTGTTAATCTCCCTGCCTGCACTGCTACACTCGCCCTTCAGGCCTTTCTCGCCGATTTCTCTCCTGCGCGACTGGAGGAGCCGTTGCCCGACTTTCAGCCCTTTATTCCGGCCCACGAGACTCGTCCCGAATTTACCCTCCGCGCCATCTTGCTCGGCTGCTTTTTCGGCCTCGTCTTCGGCGCCGTCACGGTTTACGTGGGCCTTGAGGCCGGGCTCACCGTGGCCGCGTCCATTCCCATCGCGGTGCTCTCCATCAGCATTCTGCGCGCCTTCGGCCGCACCTCCATCCTTGAGAACAACATCGTCCAGACCACCGGCAACGCCGGACAGTCCATCGCCGCCGGCGTGATCTTCACGCTGCCCGCGCTCATCTTTCTCGGCTTCGATCTCGAATACTCGCGCATCTTCATCCTGGCCCTGATCGGCGGCTGGCTGGGCGTGCTCTTCATGATCCCGCTACGCCGCCAGCTCATCGTCGAGGAGCACGGCACGCTTACCTATCCTGAGGGAACCGCCTGCGCCGACGTGCTCATCGCTGGCGAGCGGGCGGGCTCCTTCGCCAGCCGCGTCTTCATGGGCCTGGGCCTGGGCTCACTCTACACCCTCTTCCAAAACGAGTTCATCTTCAAGGCCTGGCCCGGTACGCCCGAGTTCCAGCCCGACTTCGGCCCCGAGCACATCCTCAAGGGGGCCTCCATCAAGGTCGAGGCCACTTCGGAGTATTTGGGCGTGGGCTACATCATCGGCGCGCGCGTCGCGGGCACGCTCTTTGCCGGCGGCGTCGTCTCCTGGCTGGTCATCATGCCGCTCATCTACTTCTTCGGCAAGAGCCTGCCTCATCCGCTCTATCCCGGCACGGTGCCCATCGCCCAAATGGGCCCCAGCGACCTGTGGGCCACCTATGTGCGGCCCATCGGCGCGGGCGCGGTGGCCGCCGCCGGCCTCATCACCCTCATCAAGACCCTGCCCACCATCTTCGGTGCGCTCGGCTCCGGCTTCACCAGCTTGCGCAAGGGCTCGGCCGCCGTTGCCCGTCCCATCCGCACGGAAAACGATCTCTCCATGGGCGTGGTCGTCGCCGGCTCCATCCTGCTCATCGTCTGCATGTTCGTCTTCCTTCAGTTCAAGCCCGTTCCGGGCGCCTATACCGGCTGGATTGCCAACCTCTCCGCGGCCCTGCTCGTCGTCGTCTTCGGATTTCTCTTCGTTACCGTCAGCTCGCGCATTGTGGGCCTCATCGGCAGCTCCGCCAACCCCATCTCCGGCATGACCATAGCCACCCTCATGGCTACCGCCGCCGTCTTCCTCGTCCAGGGCTGGACAGCTCCGGCCTACGGCGCGCTGGCTATCTCCATCGGCGGCGTGGTCTGCATCGCCTCGGCCAATGCCGGCGACACCTCCCAAGACCTGAAGACCGGATTTCTCATCGGTTCCACGCCGCGCCTCCAGCAGCTCGCTCTGGTCATCGGCGTGGCCGTCTCCACGGTCGCCATCGGCTTTACCCTCCAGCTCATGAACCGCGGTCTGCAGGAGTTTTACGCCGCCTCCCAGCCCTGGAACCTCTCCGCGCCCCATCCCGGCATCACCATCCAGAAGAATCCCCCCAACCTGCCCGCTGAGATTCCCGTTGAGGGCCCTGGCCACTCGATCACCATGCGCCGCCGCAGCGACTTCATCGTGCTCAACGCCATCGGCTCCGCCGAGCTGGCCAACGGCAAATATCTCTACTCGCCCAAGGACAAGCGCATCGAAGTCCAGTGGATTCCAGGCATCGGCAGCGAGCGCGCCGCCGCGCCGCAGGCTCGGCTGATGGCCACGGTCATCAGCGGCATCCTCAGCCGCAACCTGCCCTGGGGACTGGTCATGCTCGGCGTCTTTCTCGTCCTCGGCATCGAGCTGCTCGGCATCCGCTCTCTGCCCTTCGCCGTGGGCGCTTATCTCTCCATCGGCACCACCCTGGCCATCTTTGTCGGCGGCATGGTGCGCTGGTTTGTTGACCAGGCCGCGAAACGATCCGGCGAAGCTCCCGAAGCCGAACGCGAGATCTCGCCCGGCTCCCTTTACGCCTCCGGCCTTATCGCCGCCGGCGGCATCGTCGGCCTGCTCGGTGTAGCGCTCAAGCTCTACGAAACCACCGCCGATAAAGGCGACATCCTCAACTTCCCGCCCACCTTCCTCGACCATCAGTGGGTCTCCGTCGTGGCCTTCGCCGCCCTGGCGTTTTCGCTGTATTATTTCGCGAGGAAGCCGCTGAAGAAGTAGGGGTGAATATTCGCGACTGTTTTTAGCCCTCAGTCCAGCAAGTGGCGTGGCGAACTATTTCCTCGGCAACTGCCAGTAAGGCTGGGTCAACACGCACATCTGCCGGTGTAAGTTGACGGGCAAGAGATAGACCGCTAAGAGACTTAGCCCTGGAGAGCGCCACATACGCTTGGCCCGATGCAAAGGCACCGCCGCCAAGGTCGATACGGACGTTATCTAACGTCAGTCCTTGCGCTTTATGGATGGTCATTGCCCAAGCAAGCTTAACGGGTATCTGAGTATAGCTTCCTACTATTTCTGGAACGATTCTATTCTCAGCGTGGTTCCACCTGTACTTAATTCGATCCCATCTTTCTCTGTTGACCTCGGTGTCCTCGTTTTTGCCGTCGAGACGTACATAAATTGAGTTCGGATCTGTACGCGCTACCGTCCCCAAAGAACCATTGACCCACCGGTGCCCGGGATCGTTCTTCACGAGCACTACCCGAGCACCAACCTTTAATTCGAGGCGAATGGGAGCAGGGAGCTTGTCCTCTTCTAACCTGAAGCTCCCTTGAAGAGTGCCTGTATAGGTGAACATTCGACCTGGAAGTGCAAAGAGCTTCCTCTGGTTGTAAGAGTCGGCCCGAGCGTTCGTCGCGGTCAGAATGATCGGGGTAACGGTTTGCCGATGAGGACCATGGCATCGGTCGTTTATTGACTCAACTACGTCTTCCACCCCTTCCCCTACGCGCAGAGATGCAAGCATCCTAATAAACTCCTCATCCCTTTGCCTATATACGGTGCGCATCTCTACAAACCTCGCGCGTACGCTCTGCAAAACCTTCGCGCTCACAATATATGGCGTCTCATAGCCGCGGTCTTTAAGTATCTCCCCCTCATCTGTGGGAACCACTGGGGGAAGCTGCAACAAATCGCCAATTAGAACGATCTTGACCCCGCCAAATGGCAGGTCGCTTTCCCGGTTCACGCGGAGGGACACATCGATAGCATCAAGTAGATCTGCTCTGACCATCGACATTTCGTCGATGATTATCCGATCAAGGTTTTGGAATAGATGACGTCGGCCGGGAATGGGTTGAATGTCTTGGGGATCGACAATTTGAGGTGGAAGCCTGAAGAAGGAATGAATTGTCTGGCCTCCAACATTAAGCGCTGCCACCCCGGTTTGCGCAAGCACCACCTGCCTCGGGCCCCCAACCCTCGCGAGTTCGCGGACGAGCGTGGATTTGCCAGTACCAGCGCGTCCGGTAATGATAACCACCGGAAAATCCTCGCTCGGTATCGCCAAGGCAAGATTCCTCCCGGGGGACACTGCTTGGATTGATTGCGCGGCAAGCTGCGCGGAGGGAAGCAGTCTTTCACGCCTGAGCCCAACTACCTTTAGGATTTCGGAAAGAACTGGCACGAGTGGCCTTCTCCCTCACCGGTGCTTCACGGGGATTTAGTGATAACCGATTGGCAGGAGTATATACCTAAGTTGCCGGGTGCCGGGTGCCGCAGGTCTCGTCCGCCGCAGCGGAAGACCTGGGATCGCGACCCGCCGATTCCTATCGTGGTAGAGTGGGAACGAGGGTAGCGGCGTGAAATCCGAGAGGAAATTTACCGTCCTGATCGAACGAGATGAGGAAGGCTACCTCGTCGCCACGGTTCCGGGCCTTCGTGGCTGCTATACGCAAGCCAAAAGCCTCGATACCCTGATGAAGCGCGTGCGCGAGGTCATCGCCCTTTGCCTCGAAGAAGCGGGTGACCGTTCCCCGGCGCTTGAACTGGTCGGCATCCAGCAAGTCTCGGTATGACGCGCCTTCCACGCATCAAGGGAAAAGAGCTTGTCCGCGCTCTCGAGAGAGTAGGTTTTCTCGTGGATCGAACCGCGGAAGTCACGTCTTCCTTAAGCACATGGATGGCAGGGCTACGGTTGTGCCAATCCACTCCGGAGAGACGATCGGCCCGGGCTTACTGCGAGCGATCCTGCGCGACGTGAAGTTGTCTCAGGACGAGCTGACGGACCTGTTTTAGCCAGAGATGCCAGTTTCGGCGCGTCTTTGTTCTTGCGCTTACCGATCGTCACCATCTACAACTGTCGTGCCGAACCAGCCATTTTTCCGAGGCCCGAGCGGCGGCCTGTGTAAACTGGGCGAAGGGGAGATTCCTTCTTGGCCACGGCTGTCGTTCATTACGCGGCTGCGGCGGTCACGGACCGCGGCCGCAAACGCCCCTCCAACGAAGACGCATTCGCCATATCCGTCGAGCACGGAGCCTACGTAGTTTGCGACGGGATGGGCGGCGCGGCAGCCGGCGAGGTGGCCAGCGCGCTGGCGGTGAGCGAGGTGATGCGGCAGCTTGAACGCCGCTCCGCGGATGCTCCGCTGCCGGAGACGGCCGTCGAGGCTATTCGCGCCTCCAATCATGCCATCTACTCCCGCTCCCAGCGCAATCGCAAGCTCAGCGGCATGGGCACCACGCTGGTCGCGCTTGTGGTGGACGAGCGCCGCGCCTGGATGCTCAACGTTGGCGACAGCCGCGGCTACCGGCTGCGCAGCGGCCGTCTGGAACAGATTACGCGCGACCATTCGCTGGTCGAGGAGCAAGTCCAGATGGGCCGCATGAGCCGCGCTGAAGCGGCGCGCTCACCTCTGAAGAATGTGATCACCCGGGCGCTGGGCACGCAGAGCCAGGTCACGCCCGACATCTTCGCGCTCGAAGCCGAGCCTGGCGATCTGTTTTTGCTCTGCACCGACGGTCTCACGCGCGAGCTTTCCGATTCTCTCATCGAGTCGCTTCTGTCCGTCGATCTGCCTCTGGATGAACTCTGCGAGCGCATGGTCGCCGCGGGCAATCGGGCCGGCGGGCACGACAACATCACCTGCCTCCTGGTGCGCGCAAACGGCTAGCACTTCTTACGCCCCTGCAGATCCAAGAGGCATCTCAGGCGGGTTTCAGCAGGCTCTTGAGCACCCGCACATTCCGTTCCTCGTCACCGGGCTCATCCACCGGTGTCTCGGCGATAAACGCGGCAGGAGCGAAGCGCGCATCGTTGAGCAGCCGCCGGAACGGCTCAACGCCCATGGTGCCCTGGCCGATGTGCTCGTGCCGGTCGAGCTTCGATCCTTGCGCGGCCTTGGCGTCGTTGCAGTGCCAGACCTTAACCGCATCCAGTCCAACCGTTGCGGCCACCTGGCGCATTGTCTCCTCATAGCCTTTGGCGCTCAACAGGTCGTAGCCGGCTACGTGCGTGTGGCAGGTGTCGAGGCACACAGCCACGGGCGCGGCGGTGCGGAGCCGCTCCACCAGCTCCGCCACCTGTTCAAAGCTGCCGCCCAGTGAAAACTCCGCCCCCGCCGTGTTTTCAATCAGAATATGGAAGCCGGTTCCCTGCCAGGGAAGCCCATCGATGGCGCGCTCGATAGAATCCGCCGCCAGCTTCAGGCCTTCGTCGCGCGTCAGGCCCTTCCATGATCCAGGGTGCAGAACCAAATACTCCGCGCCCAGAACCAGCGCCCGTTCGATCTCGCCGCGAAACGCCGTCACGCTCTTGGCGCGCACCTCGTGCGACTGGCTGCACACGTTCACCAGGTAGCTGGTATGGATAACCAGGGGCCCCACGTCGAGAGCCGCGCGCAGCGCCCGCGTCCGCTCCGCCTGCTTGGGGTCAATCTTCGCCGCGCGCCACATGCGCGGGCTCGAGGAGAAAATCTGCAAGGTGTTAGCGCCAATCTCCGGTGCCCGCTCTACGGCCGTTGAAACTCCGCCCGCCGTGCCCAGATGCACGCCGATCCTCTTTACCATGCGACCAGTTTACAGGCCATCATCCGCTCAACCCCTCCGTAGACCGGAGGGTGTTCCGGCATGTTGGCGTTGGCGGTAACCGGATCTCGAACGGCAAACTCACCACAACTGCATAAAGAGCGAAACCGTCGAAACAATGCGTCTGTCCATCCAAGGTTCTCGTTCTGATAATGCATTTCCTAAAACGAGACGAGCCTCATCCCGTAGCAGGCGCCTGCGTTATAGCTGTCGCAGGTGATGTCGCCTGCCGCGTCGTATTCTGGCGGATATCCTCCAGAGACCGACTGTACCTGATTATGCGCGTTATAGGAGACACTGCTGGGTTGCGGTATGGGCACGTCGCCGGAGACCGAACCGCTGAAGTTCTCCCCCGTCCGGCTGCCGAAGCTATCGCAGCTCCCGATTTTCTGTAGCCCCGCTTCCATGAAGTCCCCGCCAGTTCAGTGCAATCCTACATGGAGCCTACTGGCTCACGGCGCCGGGGGGATTCCCGGAGGGCAGCGGAGTAGCGGGCGACGGGCTGACGGGTGGCGGCAGATTAAAGATGTGGATGCTGGCCTCGGTTTCGGGCACGGTGCCGTCGTTGACCCGTACTTGGGTGGGCCGGCCCTGGATGAGGATGCGGCGAACGATTCTGCCATTCGCCGGAACCAGGACGGGCTGGGTGACGGAAGTGTCGGCGGTTTCCACGGTAACGGGAACTTCGGCGGCGGCGTAGCCGGAGTTGGAGATATTGACGGCCACCAGCCAGTTGCCATGATCGAGGGGATCGGGATAGACGCTGTTGATTTTCAGGTCGGGCAAGCCCTTGTCGGCGTTGACCCAGTCGGCAAAGAGCCAGGAAAGGCTCTGGCGTTGGCTGGCCTGCTGGACGTACTTCTCAAAGGCGGCTGCATCCCCGTCCGGCGTCTGGCTGAGGTCCGTGGCAGTTTCCTCAGCCAGGTTGTAGGCGCGCAAAGCGGCGGAAAGGGAGGAGTCGCCGACGATGTCGCGGAGCATCCAGAGGACAAAGGCGGCTTTTGTGCGGTAGTAGATGGGCGTATAAGCCTGGGTGAGTGGCTGGCCTGTGCTTTGGCCGGGACTGGAGGGCTCGGCCAGAGCGAGCGCGGAGCGAAAGTTGGCGAGCGATTCCAGGGCCAACTTGCGCCCTTGCTGCTTCTCGAGCCAAAGCGTGCCCATGAAGTGAGCGACGCCCTCGCTGAGCCAGGCGGAGGGCGACTGAATCCAGGCGTGAGTGAGCGCGTGGGCCATGACGTTGTCCAACTCGTCCGGCGCGGCCTGGCGAACGCTGGTGACCAGCAGCGCGCCAGTTTCAAAGGGCAGGTCCTGCGGATCGGGCAGGTCGAGAATCGTGAGCTGGGTGCGCGGCCGCACGCCGAGCCAGCCCTGAAGAAACGGTGTGACGGCGGTTGCCGCGGCGGCCCAGGCGGGCACGGCAGCGACATCGGAAGGCAGCACCCACAGCGCTGTGTTGGGGGCCTGCATCGCGCTGCGGACGGCGACAAAGAGGCTGGGCGTCTGGAACCCCAGGGTCGAATCGCGCAGCGAGGCTGTGGCGACGCCCGGCACCTGGCCACTGCCCCCGGTCACGGTGAGCGGCACCGGGTGCCCGTCAACGAGCGCTACGGTGGGGGCTTGCCCGTTGGGAAATTCCACGGTGAGGCGCAACTTGAAGTGGGTTCCGGCCAGGTGCAGCTTTTGCTTGCCGATCTCGTCGAAAAGGCGCGCGCCCTGACCTAAAAAAGCCGGCACGCTGGAGACCGGATACCAGACCACGTTGCCGAAGCCGCGCAGTCCGGTGAACTGGGCTCCAATTCCGTCCCAGTCCGAGTAGCGGGCCACGTCCGGCGGGGTTCCGATGGCAAGAAGCCGCTTGGCCGTGGGAGTAATCGTGCCCGAGTACATTACATCGAGTTGAATGCTCTGGCCGGGCTGGAGCGGCTGCGCAAGCGGGACCGCAGCCTCGTGCAACTGGCCGGTATGGTCAGCGTCGGAGTTGAGCGTGACAACAGGATAGGAGACATCGTGAAAGCCAACGCGAATCCGCCCCCAGTCGAGCGACGAAGAGATTTGCAGTGGAATGAGAGGGAGCGGAGTTTGGCTGCCGTTGCGAACCGTGACCAACGCGCGCGCAGCGAGAGTCTGGGTGGCCGTGCGCAGATGTACATCCATATCGTAGGCGGTAAAGAGGACAGCGCGGCGCTCGGCATCGGTGGCTGGTGATGTGGCGACGGTTTGAGCACCGGACTGAGGAAGCGGCGGGCCCGCCGTGGTGACGGTTTGGCCGTTGGGGCCGATGGAACGCGAAAAGATGACCTGGCCGGCGGGCTGCTGGCCGGGCTGCTGATTCTGTGCCGCCGGCCGCGAGGTGGTTTGCGGGGCGGAGGGCGAACGGGCGGGCACCTGCGCCGCGGAACGAAGGGCGGCCATGGCAACTATCGTAAGCAGCGCCATGACGCGCGCCAGGAATGACTTCATGAACCAAGACCTTTCAGTGTGCGCATTGGTTTGGACGTAATCGCCGCCACGGGGCGAGCGCAGCGGCGCTGGCGGAAGGCTTCGTAGAGCACCACGGCGGCGGCTGTGGCGACGTTGAGCGAGCTTACGCCGCCAGCCATGGGAATGCGCACGAGATGGTCGCAGGTGCGGCGGACAAGGTCATGCAGACCCGCGCCCTCGCGCCCCATCACAATCACGCAATCGCCGGTCAGATCGAACTGGTCATAGTCGGTCGAGCCGCGCTCGTCCAGGCCCACGGTCCAAAGGTTGTGACGCTTGAGGTCTTCGAGGGCGCGCGCCAAGTTGACAACGCGGGCAATGCGCAGGTGCTCGGCGGCACCGGCGCTAGCTTTGACGGCTGCCGCGCTCAGGGGGGCTGAGCGGTGCTCGGACAGCACCACGCCGTCTACCCCGGCGCCGTCGGCCACGCGCAACAACGCGCCCAGGTTTTGCGGGTCCTCCACGCCGTCGAGGGCCAGGATGAGCCGGGCCGGGCTCTTTCCCGCTTCGGTTTTGGCCGGATCGGGAACGTAAAGGTCTTCGATGGCAAGAAACTCCTGCGCTCGAACCAGCGCCACGACACCCTGGTGGGCGGGTGTTTTTGCAAGCAGCGTCAACTGCTCGCGCGGCTCCTGGCGGACGCGGACGCCGGCCTCACGGCAGGCGGCGAGGAGCTTTTCCAGCCGCTGGTCGCGGCGCTCGCGGGCCACAAGCACGTGGTCAAAGCGCCGCCGCCCGGCCTTGAGCGCCTCTTCCACCGCGTGCAGGCCGTAGAGAAGTTCCATGAGGGATAGTGTAGATGGCGAATCGCGGCCAAGGCACGCGCAGGGCGCGATTCCTCTTGCTGGAAAGGCCGGGGAAAAGCATACTGAAACCGCGTGCGAGACGATGAAACGAAAATCATTCACCGCGCGGCTTGAGCCCGACGGCACGGCCCTCAAATGGACCGTTGCACGGGTGCCGTTCGATGTTTCCAAGGCGTAGCCGGAGCGCCGGGGACGGCGCGTTCGGGGGAGCATCGGGGGCTTTGCCTTTCGCACTGCGCTGTTTCCCGATCCGCGCGGCAGCGGGCACGTGCTGCTGGTGAACAAGAAGATGCAGGCGGGCGCCGCCGCGCGGATGGGCGACCGAGTGCGCATTGCCTTGGAGCCGGATCTGGAGGAGCGGGAGGCGGTGCTCCCGCCCGAGTTGCAGCGCGAGTTCAAGGCTGCCCCGCAGCTCAAGCGATGGTTCGAACATCTCAGCCCTTCCATGCGGCGAGAGATCGGAAAGTGGGTGGGCGAGCCGAAGAGCGCCGCCAGCCGCCTCAAGGGCGCCACGAAGATGGCCGAGCGGCTGCTCTTGACGATGGAGGGTGAAGACGAGCCGCCGCCGGTTCTGCGGGCTGCGTTTCTGCACCAGCCCCTGGCGAAGCAGGGATGGGAAGCTCGGAGGCCTACCCAACGCCGCAACCACCTACTCGGTGTCTTTTATTATGAGACGCCCGAGGGAGGCGAGAGGCGAGCCGCAAAGGCCATTGAGGACGCACTACGGGCGGGCAAAAGAGCCGAGCGCAGTCCCAAATAGTGGCACTTCTATATCTATCTGTGCATTTTGGTAAACTCTAGAGAAGCGACTCTCGTCCATTTAATCGACATGAGATTTCATCCCACCCAGGTACTTCTCGGCCACGAAGCAGTCGTCAGCGCCGATGAACAGGCACGGCAGGAGAGCCTCGCGGTAGCCCAGGGCCTCAAACGGCAGGAAGCGGGCCTGATCGACGAGCTGGTTGTTCGTTACCAGCATCGTCTGCTGCGCTACCTTCTCTATCTGACCGGCAACCGCGAAATGTCTGAGGATCTTTTCCAAGAGGTGTGGATGCGTGTGCTGGTGCGCGGGGCGCAGTTCAACGGGCAGGCCCGGTTCGAGACGTGGCTGTTCACCATTGCCCGCAACCTGGTGATTGACCAGCGGCGCAAGCGGACCATGGGAAGCCTGGATGAGCTGATCGAGGGCAATGGCAGTGAAGACCGGGCGATGACCTTCGAGATCTCCACCGGCGATCCCACTCCATTCGACCACTTTTCAAACCTGGAAGACCGGGAACGGATTGCCGCGGCGCTGCTAGAATTGGATACGCTTCACCGGGAGGTACTGGTGCTGCGGTTCCATGAGGAGCTCTCCTTGGAAGAAATTGCCAAGGTGACGCGTGCCCCCCTATCCACCGTGAAGTCGAGGCTTTACCGTGGCATGGCCATGATGAAGCCCAAGTTGGAGGGGATGTGGCGCGAGGAGACGGCGTGAAAGCAGCGCAGCCAGCCGCGGGGGTGGCAGGCAACGGGCAAACGGTTGCCAGGAATGACCGGGAACTCATCGGATCTCTAATTGGCAATGGCGCTGACCGGGAGCGCGATGTAGCTTACCGGACGCGCCGTGTAGTCTTGGCTTCGCTGGGCGTGATGCGGGAGCAGAAAGCCGTGTCGAAGCGCGGCCGCTTGCTGGCATTGGCCTCAATTCTACTTGTGATTCTGGCGCTAGGCCCATTCGCCTGGAATGTGGCCAACGATCTGAGAGGCGGGGAGCACCTGAGCGACCTTGCCACCCAGGTCAGTCTGTGGGTGTGCATCCTCTGCCCGGCGCTGCTGGCGGCGGTGCTGGTGGCGGGGTGGGTCCGCAACAGGCCCTGATGGCGGAAGATCCTTTCTGAAGTTACCATCGCCAGGCAACTTCCCACATTTCTCTTCCGTCCATTAGAAAAGGGGTTTAATCTCGGGCATAGCCCTTGAAATGCCCTCCGAGGGACTGCCATGCGTGATCCACAATCCATCACTCTGAACGAAGACGAAAGCATTCTCCCGCTTTGGTCGCTCATTGCTGCCAGTCTCGCGTTCGTCCTGATTGAATACTATTTTTGGGTGATTGCTCCGATGCACCGGCACCATCCGCCGCCGGCGCTTGGATTCCGCCTGTATTTCAACATTTCGTGGGGCGTGATGGCCTCGCTCTACATCCTCATGCTCGGCTACGTGAGCAAGGATGCGCCGCGGCGCGGGATGAGCCTGCGGTTCTGGATGCTGATCTGCCTGGTGATCCCCGGCGGCATTGGCGCGGTGCTGTATTTCCTTCTGCGACAACCGGAAGTTTCCCGCTGTCCTGCTTGCGGAACGCACGTGCTCAGCGATTTCCATTTCTGCCCGCAGTGTAACTACCGCCTGACCGCCAATTGCGGGAATTGTTACCGTACTGTGCTCACCACTGACCAGTTCTGCACCCGTTGCGGTCATGAACTGAGCAAGGACCAGATGCCGGCGCGGTTGCGGGTGCTTGGCGACTAGGCTGAAGCATTCTGTTCTTCATATGCAATCGAACGCCCGCCGCTTGGGCCGCGCGGGCAAGTGCGTGGCCCAAGCGGCGGGCGCATTGACCCAGCCGGAATCCCTTCCTACAATCGAGATTCCGGTTCCCATGCCCATCACCGCGCTCATCATCGACGACGAACAACTGGCCCGCGACGAGCTGAGGTACCTGCTTGACTCGGTGGGCGGCGTGAATGTGGTTGCCCAGGGGGCGAATGGGATTGAGGCGGTGAATCTGATTGAGGAGCACCATCCTGACCTGGTGTTTCTGGACGTGCAGATGCCGGGACTCGACGGCTTCGCCGTCATCCAGCAGCTCATGGAGCGGCGCAGGGTGAAAAGCGGAGGCGCCCCAGGGCAAAGCGCCGAGCCGCTGCCGCAGATCGTCTTTGCCACGGCCTACGATCACTATGCGGTTCGCGCGTTCGATGTGAACGCGGTCGATTATCTGCTGAAGCCGTTCGACCGCGGGCGCGTGGTGGAGGCGGTGGAGCGTGCGAGGGCGCGCATGGCCGGAAGCTCGGCGGGCGGCGTGGAAGCTCCGATTGGCTCCCGGATCGACGCGCTGCTGGAACTACTGAATCATCCCCAGGGTGCGGCGCGGGGCGCACAGCCGGCCAAACTGGTGGTCCAGGTGCAAAACCGGCTGCTGCTGGTCAACCAGGCGGAGATCTGCTTTGCGTCCATCGACGAGGGCGTGATCCGCATTGTGACGAGCAGCTTCGAGGGGCAGTCCAAATGCCGCACGCTCGAAGAGCTGCAGGAGCTGCTTGATCCGGTTCGCTTTTGGCGCGCGCATCGCGGCTTTGTGGTGAATATCGATCACATTCGCGAGGTGGTGCCCTGGTTCAAATCGAGCTACCAGTTGCGCATGAACGATAAGCAGCACACCGAGATTCCGGTGAGCCGCGCGCAGACCAAGCGGCTGAGGGAACAGTTCAATCTGTAGACTGCCAGCGCCGGTCAGTCGTACCGCTCAAAGACAATCTGCTTGCGGTGCCAGCCGTAGCTGGCCAGGAGCTCGCGTACGCCGGCGACCATCTCATTGAGGCCGCAGATGTAAGCGTACATATCGAAGCGCAGGTCGCGCGCCGGAATGGCGGGGTCGGGTGGGGGCTGCAGGAGCGGCAGGCCGAGGCGTGCGGCGCGCTGTTCCACAATGCGGGCTACATGCTGCTGCACGTAGCCGCGCAGGCCGGTCCAGCTCTGAGCCTCGCGGCTCAGCGTGGGCATGTAGTGGAAGTTGGGATGGTGTGCGGCGAGGGCCTCAAATTCCCGGTGGAAATAGAGGCCCGTCTGGTAACGGGCGCCGAAGACCAGCCAAATCTCCCTGCCCTCGCTCCGGTCAGGGCCGCCTGCGGGGAAGAGCCACTGGAGATAGGCGCGGATAGGCGCGATGCCCGTGCCGGTGGCCGCCAGGATCGAGTCGGTGACGGGCTTGCGGAGGGTGAAGTAGCCGTGGGGGCCGTCAACCTGGACGCAGGCGCCCATGGGCAGATCGGGCAAGAGGTTGGAAAAAAAGCCGCTGTCCACGCGGTTGACGCAGAGCTCGAAGCGATTTCCGCCGGGGGCCGAGGCGATGGAGTAGGCGCGCATCTGCTCCTTGCCGCTCTCGTCGCGCGCCAGAAAAGAGACGAACTGGCCGGGGACGAAGGAGAAACTTTCGACGCCTTCAAGCTCAAAAAGGAAGTGATAACACTGGTCAGCTTCCGAGAGGCAATCCTTGCGCACCAGGTGCGCTGTATAGAGCTCA
>JAKABE010000400.1 GCA_021801945.1 Acidobacteriota bacterium | reverse complement strand
CGAGCATCTGGCGGGTGAACTTGTCCATGCGGGTGGAGGTGGTGGGACCAGCCGGGCCGACCACTTCATCGCGCACCGGGTCCACCGGGCCAACGTAGTAGATGAAGCGGTTGTGGAAATCGACCGGAAGCTTCTCACCACGGTTCAGCATGTCGGTCAGACGCTTGTGGGCGGCGTCGCGGCCGGTGAGCAGTTTTCCACTAAGCAGTAGCACCTCTCCGGGTTTCCAGAAAAAAACTTCTTCGCGCGTGACGGTATCGAGATTGACGCGGCGCGCGCCGGAGACATCGTAGGTGAGCTTCGGCCAGTCTTCGAGGCTGGGCGGATCGAGGTACACCGGCCCGGAGCCATCGAGCACCAGGTGCGCGTGTCGCGTGGCCGCGCAGTTGGGAATCATGGCCACCGGCAGGTTGGCGGCGTGGCAGGGGTAGTCGAGCACCTTGACGTCGAGGACGGTGGTAAGCCCGCCCAGGCCCTGCGCGCCGATGCCGAGCTTGTTGACCTTGTCGTAGATCTCCAGGCGCAGCTTTTCGGCGGTGGTTTGGGGCCCCCGTTGCTCGAGCTCGTGGATGTCGATGGGATCCATGAGCGATTCCTTGGCCATCAGCATGGCCTTCTCGGCCGTGCCGCCGATGCCGATGCCGAGCATGCCCGGCGGGCACCAGCCCGCGCCCATGGTGGGCACGGTTTTAATCACCCAATCCACGACTGAGTCGGAGGGATTGAGCATGGCAAACTTGCTCTTGGCCTCCGAGCCGCCGCCCTTGGCCGCAACTGTGACCTCGACCTTGTCGCCCTTCACCAGCTCCACGTTGACGCAAGCCGGAGTGTTGTCACCCGTGTTCTTGCGCGCGCCAGCCGGGTCGGCCAGCAGCGAAGCGCGCAGCTTGTTATCGGGGTCGAGGTAAGCACGGCGCACGCCCTCGTCCACCATCTCCTGGAGGTCCTTCCGCTCCTCGCCGGGGGGGGCTTCAAAGCGGGCATCCATGCCGACCTTGATGAAGGCGGTGACGATGCCGGTATCCTGGCAGATCGGGCGGTGGCCCTCGGCGCACATGCGGCTGTTGATGAGGATCTGGGCCATGGCGTCTTTGGCCGCGGGCGATTGCTCCCGCTCATAGGCTTCGGCGAGGCTGCGAATATAATCCACCGGGTGGTAGTAGCTGATGTACTGCAAGGCGCCAGCCACACTGGCAATGAAATCTTGCTGTCGAATGACGGTCATGGAACGGATCCCTCGATTCTTGCTTCTAGGGTAAAGGATGAGGGGCGATCCTGGCGTTGGACGGGCCTGGCACGGATCTCACCGGGGGAACCGCGGTGCCTGTGCTTCCTTCCACTTCTTCTGCCGCGGCGAACCGGGCCAGTTGGGAGGGCTGGATCTCCTTTTACCGCAACAATTTTCACGAAAAGGCATCTAAGCGGATGCAGCGCCGCTACGGAAGTTGACGAAAACGGCGTATGAAGGAGCTAGTTTATGAAACGTTTTGAACTGCTTTTAGGCGCGGCGGCCGGCGTTCTGCTGGCGAGCGTCCTGGCGCAGGCGCAACAGAAGAACCCAGCGCCGGGGGCAGACGGCGAAGAAGGCGAGGCACAGGCGTTGGTGACGATTCTTCCCTCGCATCCCAACGAGCAGCGCCCGAACGTAACCCAGCAGGACATCAAGATGGTGAAAGTGAGCGGCAAGGACTCACAGGTAACCGCATTCCGGTATATGCGCGGAGCGCAGAATCCCGTCGAACTGGTGCTGCTGATCGACGCCGACGCGCGGACCAGCCTGGGCACGCAGATGAGCGACATTCAGAAGTTCGTGCAGGAGATGCCGCCGCACACCAAGATGGCCATCGCCTACATGATCAACGGCGTGGCGCAGTTGGCGACGCCGCTGTCTTCCGATCCCGCGGAGGTTCTGCGAGGGCTTCACCTGACGGCAGGGCCGGCAATGGTGAGCGCCAGTCCCTACTTCTGTCTTTCGGACCTGGCCAAACACTGGCCGTCGAACGACCGCTCGGCCCGCCGCGAGGTGGTGATGATCTCCGACGGCGTGGACTATTACGAAATGCGCTACGATCCCGAGGATCCGTATGTGCATGCCGCGATTGACGACTCGGTACGCGCCGGGCTCACAATCTACTTTCTGTACTGGAAGACCATTGGGCTCTCCGATCAGTTCGCCTGGGCTCAGGACACCGGCCAGAACCTGATGCTGATGGTGACGCAGGCGACCGGCGGCTACAGTTACTGGGAAGGCTACGGCAACCCCGTAGACTTTGGACCCTATTTCGAAGACATCCGCCGGCGCTTGGACAATCAGTACCTGATCAGCCTGACGGCTCCGGTAAATGACGCGAGACGATTCGAGCGGCTGCAGCTCAAGCTCCAGGTTCCCAACGCGAAGGTGGATGCCCCCCAGGAAGTGTTTGTCCGCACGGCGAGCGAGGCGATGCGCTGAGACCTCTTCCCGTAAGCAGGCTTTTGTGGCATGCTTGCACGCATGGGAAATAAAGACAAAGGCCGCAAGGAAACAAAGAAGACTCCCAAACCAAAACCGAAACCGGAACCCGGCCGCAAGCGCGAAATCCTCACCCCCGCTCCGCCCAAGTAGCGAGGCAGCCGATCGAGCGTGCACCTGGGTCCGGAACCAATCCAGAGGCCCTCCGCGAAGGAGGGCCTCTGGAGTCAGCGCGCGTTTGCGGCAGCATTCAAGCGCCGCAAAGCCGGGTAATTTCGAGCTGGGCGAGAACGCGCCGTCGCGTTAAGCGACGACTTCGATGCCCATGGAGCGGGCAGTTCCTTTGATGCTCTCGATGGCCGACTCGACGGAAGCGGCGTTCATGTCGGGCATTTTCTGGGTGGCGATCTCGCGCACCTGCTTCTCGGTCACGCGGCCCTTCTTTTCCTTGTTGGGAACGCCGGAGCCCTTATCGATGCCGGCGGCCTTCTTGAGGAGCACCGCGGCGGGCGGAGTCTTGGTGACGAAGCTGAAGGTGCGGTCCGCGTAGACCGTGATGACAACCGGGATGATGAGGCCGGCCATCTCTTTGTTCTGCGTGCGCGCGTTGAACTGCTTGCAGAACTCCATGATGTTGACCTGCGCCTGGCCGAGCGCGGGTCCGACCGGGGGTGCGGGGGTGGCTTTGCCGGCTTCGATCTGCAGCTTGACGTAGCCGTTGATTTTCTTCGGAGGTGCCATGTTGGTTCCTTCGGAACCAGCTCTTCGCTCCTAGCGTTTAGCTCTTAGCTGGTCAGTTCGTCGGTTAAATTTTGGTGCTGAGTACCTAGCATTCGCTTTTAACCGGCCCCTGCTAGGCGGCGCAACCGGCTAGAAGCTAAAAGCGAATTGCGAAGCGCTGCAGCTACTCAATCTTTTCCACTTTGCCGAACTCGAGTTCGACAGGCGTGGAGCGGCCGAAGATCGTGACCATTACCTTCATGGTCTCGCGATCTTCGTTGATCTCGTCCACCACGCCGTTGAAGTTGGCGAACGGCCCGTCGGTGATGCGGACCTGCTCGTTCTTCTCAAACTTGATCTTGAGCCGCGGCTTCTCCTTGGAGGTCTCGCTGCGGAAGAGCATGGAGCTCACTTC
>JAKABE010000399.1 GCA_021801945.1 Acidobacteriota bacterium | reverse complement strand
CGTGCTGCCCTGGACCGTGGCCACAGAGGCTCGCCGGCAAGGGTGACATCGGGACACGTATCTCAACCGACTTGGGGCCAATTACCTTGAGCGCCCACGTTGGAAATGTGGGCGCTCGTCAAAACAGCGACATTTGCGCATACTGGCCGGCTTTTTCGGCCTTTTTCCCTTTGGTGGCAGTCGGTGTCGTTGTCGGCGCGACAGCGTTGCGAACTGGAGGCGTATAGGCCGGGCGCTCCGGTGCGGTTGGAATCTCGATGGGTTCTCCATCCCAGCACCCGAAGTACTGGAGTACAATGGTGTATCCAACTTCGTCCGGCACCACAGCGACACCTTGCACCTGCTTTTGCTGCGCATATCGACGCATGACATCGAGACTCTTGAGGATGGTCTTGTCTTCGGCCAGAATCGCCTCAGCGTGTTCCGGCTTTTCTTCAAGGTGCTTCAGCAACATTTTCCCAATTGCCTGCACGTACGGATTGTCCGTCTTCTCGGTCATTTCTACCTGGATCTTCTCTATCGCCTTGTCAAACATATTGGGATTCTCCCCGTTTTGGATGGTTGTCCAGAGCCCGTGGATCTCCCACGATGGGCGCCCGTAGGCAGCGGACTTGGCGCCTTCACCGGCCCCTGCTCAGGCGGACCCGCGCATGTCAGGGCCATCGAAGAGCCCGAGGCTGATGGGTGCAGCCCGGGTGGCGCGTGGCCGGCGGTTGACGGGCTTGACCGCCACATCATCGCGGGCCAGCATGTTGTCGCCGGCGTCGAACATGCGAATCGCGGCTCTGCCCACCTCGGGCTCGTGCAGTGGGAACTGCAGGCCGGTCTTCGTCCGAAACGCCTTCAGGGGGACGTATGCCCGCCGAAGTTCCTCCGCGGTGGCATCGGCACGCGTCTCATCGAAGTGGTATCGGGCGGTGCCGTCGCGCTCGATCATGGCCATCACATGGGCCGCGGCTCTTGAGGGGAGTCTCCAGTACGGCCAGCCATCGGAGTTGCGGTTGACCACCTCAACGAGGTCCAACAGGGTCTTGGTCGCAGGCCCCAGGACAGGGTGATTGCGGTACCGGTCGGCGGCCTCCTCGATTTCCCATTCGTTCATCAAGACCAGTCGTCACCTCGATAGAGCGGGGAGGGCACCTTCCCCACGGTGTGGACCCGTTGTGCTGCGTAGAGCGGAAGGCCGGAGGTCTTCAGGCTCCGCTGATCTCAATAGGGGGCAGGAAGCGTTGGGTGGCTGCGCCCAGGCCCTCAGATATCTCCCTGGCGCTGTCGGCGGTGCAGATGGTCCTCTGAAACTCGCCGCCGTAGGGGATAGGAAGGCGATCCAGGCGCGCGACAGGCTCAATGGCGCGTGTCTGCGAATTCTGCCAGGCCACCCAACAGCCTCCTCCCTGCATCAGTTTAGTCGAGCGACTGTCGATTGGCGGGAAAGGCGACGAAGGCCGGCCCCACCCCGGAGAGTGGAGCCGGCCTAACGGATCAGCTAGCGATATTGAGGATGTTGCGCAGTTTGTCCTGCGCTATCTTTTGTGCGGAGACCGCGGTGTCGCGTTCCTTTTCGGCTGAGACGCGGGCGGCCTCGCTGGAAGCGAGCGTTTCTTGGAGCTGTAGGACAACGCCCTCCAGGCGCTGACGCTCATTGGAGCAGGCCGCGAGGGCTGAGGTCAGTTCAACGACCCTGGCCTGCAGGGCCTCCAAGAATTCGCTGTTTGGGCGCGGCGTCTTGAGGGCGCCCAGGGCACCCAGGACGGACGCATATGGCGTGCGATGTTGGGTCGCGATCTTCTGGAGCATGGAAGCCGTGATTGGCTGTTCTTTTTTGAGAAGGTCGAGCAAAGCCGCGCGAACCGCGGGTTGCACGGGAGCATACGCTTCGGCCTCCCTGGCAAGGCGCTTTGCCTCGGCAATCTTGCCGCGGAACTCGGGGACCGTCATGCCGGAAGCCTGGCCAATCCAGTCTTGGGGGGCCTTCGTCTCGGCGGCGTGATAGAAGTGCGCGAACCGGAGACCGACCGGCCGCTTGGCCGGATCCGGGAAAGCCTCGAAGGTTCGCACGAGCTTTTTCACGCCAGAAGAGGACTCGCCGGTACCGGCGGCCACGGCGGCGTAGCTGAGGCCAACTCCACGCACCATGAGGAATAGGGCGGTTGCGCGGCACCACATAGCGTCGTCCGTACGGGAAACGCTAGTCGCGTAGATCATGAAGAGCCGGTCAAGGGATGAGCGATTGATCGGTTCGGACATGCCAAGGAGCCGCATGGCTGCGGAGATAGTGCTGTCCAAAAATGTTCCTCCTAGTTGAGCCGTGTTTGCGCCAGCCCGCGAGCGGATCGGCTGAGCATCGTTGGTGCGCATTCAGCACAGAGTACTGTACTTATAGAGTCTACTAGTTCGTAGTGGTGGGCTGAACGTACGTCCTTAAGCGGAGAAATTCCGAAGATGCAATAAAACCATCCAGGGCTGAGCGGTGAATGAGCCACTGATTTTCACTTGTTGTTCTGGCATCGACTCCTTTCACGAACTTCGGCGGGTAGTGTTTGCCATTAGCGTTGTATCCTTTGAGGCGCCTTCTTAGCACGTCCTTGTGGATCGTCCTCCCCACGCGTTCCTGGATGTGAACGAGTGCTTGCGCGATTGTTAGCCACTCGTCTGATGCTCCGTCATTAGAGACAGCCACGGGCTGATCGGGGGAAGGCGCGATCTGCACGGGGGCGCTCATCGGATGCTCATCAATCAGCGTGGCTACGGTGCCGAACAGGTCAGAGAGGGTCCGCATCAGGTTGGCGCTATTGGATTCGGTTTGCCTGGACAGGGCGTCAATGGCCAGAGACATCATCGCGGCACGGTCAAGAGCCATACTGTCCCTCCCGAAAGATCATCCGTTTTGGGCATGAAAAAAGCCCCGGGCATGCCGGAGCAGATTTCCGTCGTTAGATGCTGAGGATCAAAAGATCCACCCGACCGCCTCTCTGGCCCGGTCGGAAGCCCGTTGCCGCACAAAGACGGCGAGCGCTCTATAAGCCTCGCGCTCGGCTTGTCCGCCGGAGTCGGGATCCGGGCGGAAATGATGGCGCCGGAGTCAGGATCCGGTCGCCGTGGGTGTTGCGGAGGTCGGCATTCCGCAACGGCACACGAGTGGTGCTTGCACAAAGAGAAGATACTCCGTCAGATCTGACGCGTCAATCTCCCCAGGCGTGGCGGCGTGGCTTCGGACCGTTCCGGCCCTAATTTCCGAAACGTCTTGGCGGACTTTCTCTCCGGCGCCAGCGGTTCTCCGGAGAGAACCTTCCGCGCTCCCCGGCGGGCGATGACCACGGATGCGTTGTGACGACTCCGCCGCCTAAAGGCGGCAGCCCTCTCGCACGTTTCATGTAGGCTTTCTTCTGGTTGCGGCTGCCGTTCCCGCGCCGGACCGCCTGCCATCGACATGAGCGGACGGTATAGTGCCTTCCTTGGACGGGGGGGCTGATCCTTGAGCGTGATGATTGAGCCATCTCCGGACAGTTGGTCCTTCACGGTGCCTGGGAGGCCGGTGCCGTCCGCACGCATGACACAACGGAGCAAGTACAGGAGGGGGGGGAGGGA
>JAKABE010000398.1 GCA_021801945.1 Acidobacteriota bacterium | reverse complement strand
CCGTGCCGATCCCTATCAGCAACTGCTGACCGGCCCGGTGCGCCCCGTGCTCTATGCGCTCTTTGCCGCGTTGGGTCTGGTGTTGCTGATTGCCTGCGCCAATGTTTCCAACCTCCTCATCGCGCGCTGTCTGGCTCGTCAGCAGGAGTTTGCTGTGCGCATGGCGCTTGGGTCCGGGCGGCTGCGCCTCGTGCGCCAAATGCTCGCCGAAGGCTTGCTCCTCAGCCTGTTCGGATGCGGCGTGGGCGTGTTCCTCGCCCGCATGGCTATGATCGCGGTGCGCAAACTTCCTCAAGACACAATCCCCCGCGCCGCTACAATTGCCATTCACTGGCCAGTGGTGTTTGCTCTTGCCGCAATTGCCATCGTGACCACTGTGCTCTCGTCTCTGTTGCCAGCGCTTCTGGTGGCGCGCTCCAATCCGCAGGCCGCTTTGCAGACGGCCTCGCGCGGCGCGGGCGCGCGCACCGTTAGCGGGAAGCTGAGCGGAATCCTGGTTGCGGGCGAGGTTGCGCTCTCCACCCTCCTGCTGGTCGGAACCGGCCTCCTCTTTCACACTCTTTGGAACCTGGAGCAGTCGCGGCTGGGCTTCGATTCGGTGCGTGTGACCACCTTCAGCGCGATGCCTGCCGACGCGGCAGGCTTCTCGAACATGGCAGTCGCACAAAACACAGCCAATGCGCCCGCTTCCCTGGCCACGCTGGTGTATCAGCCGGTTCTGGACCAGATGCGCCACGCGCCTGGCGTCGCCGGCGCCGCGCTCATCACCACGCCGCCGCTCTCGGACATGGGAGTGCAGACCAGCTTTTCCATTCTCGGCCGGCCAAAGCCCCTCCACGATCAGGCAACTCTAGTCTCCGCTGTCAGCGGAGACTACGCCCGCACCATGGGAACCCCGGTGGTGCGCGGGCGCATGATTGGAGACCGTGATGCAGCCGGAACTCCGTTTGTCGCCGTCGTCAACCAAGCATTCGTAAAGAAGTTCTTTCCCGGCCAGGATCCGCTGGGAAAGCAGATCGACCTGGGCGGCAAGGATACGGGCATGATCAAGCCCTACCGCATCGTGGGTGTGATTGGCGATCAGGTTCAAAACACCGTCGGCGCCGCTGCCGAGCCCGCGATCTTGCTGCCTGAGGGACAGATTCCGACCACCTCGCTCTTTTACCAAGCCCTGCTCAAGACCGTAGTCAACTTTGTGGTGAAGACGCACGGCAACATTCCTGTGGCGCCTGAGATGCGCACCATCTTTCATCGCGCCGCCCCCGGTTTCGCCCTCGACGATTTTCAAACCATGCAACAAGCCTTGGACAAAAACACTTTCAACCGGCGCCTGGGACTTTATCTCGTCAGTTCCTTTGCCGGCCTTGCCATGGCCATGGTCATCGCCGGACTGTACGGCGTTTTGTCACAGCTCGTCGGCTATCGCCGGCGCGAGATCGGCGTGCGCATGGCGCTGGGTGCTACGCGCGCCAGCGTCGCAAGGCTCGTGCTGCGCCAAGGCTCGTTGTTGGTCGGCGTAGGGCTGGCCGCCGGCCTGGTGCTCGCCTTCGCCGCGGGACGCCTGGTAAGGAGCTTTTTATACCAGGTGCATCCACTCGACGCATGGACCTACGCGTCCGTGGCTCTGGCGCTTGTGCTCATTGGACTGGCCGCGGCATTTTTGCCCGCGCGCAAGGCCGCATCCATCGACCCCATGCAGGCGCTGCGCGAGGAATAGGCGAATCATCACGCGTCAACTCGATCTACTCTGAAAGGGATGACTACTGCCTACATCGGCCTCGGCGCGAACCTGCCCAGCCCGGCCGGCCCGCCAGAGGCTACGCTGGCCGCCGCCGCCGAACGCATGGCGTCTCTGGGCCGCATCGTTGGCCGCTCCCGGCTTTATTCCACTACGCCGGTCGGATTGGCCGATCAGCCGCGCTTCCTCAACGCCGCGATCGCTCTGGAAACAGAGCCCAGCCCGCGCAGCCTGCTCCAGGGCTTGCTCGCAATCGAGCGCAACTTCGGCCGCGACCGCACTGCAAACATCCTCAACGGTCCGCGCACCCTCGATCTCGACATCCTTCTCTTCGGCGATTTCGTTGTCAGCGAGCCGGATCTGAAAATCCCCCATCCCCGCCTCTCGGAACGCGCTTTTGTCCTCGTACCGCTCAGCGAAATCGCGCCCCAAGCCCGCGACCCGCGCACCGGAGCCAGCGTGTTACAGTTGCGTTGTGCACTGTTCCCCAACTCTGGAAGTGAACGCCAAGCAGTGTTCCCGGTTGAAAGCTCTCTTTGGCGCCCTGGCCCTGATTGCGATGACGCTGGCGCCAGTTGCCCTTAAGGCCCAATCCGCATCGCCCCTTACTCTTACCGTCGAAGACAGCAGCGGCGCGGCACTGCCGGGCGCAACAGTCACCAGCCCCGCAGGCAAGCGGCTCGGCTACACCGATGAGGCCGGCCATCTGACCATCACCTGCTCCGCTCCCTGCCGCCTGACGGTTTCCTCGCCCGGCTTCGCCGCGCAAACGGTTTCACTCTCCGCTGCGGCCACGATCCACATGAAACCGGCCGGCACAGCACAGCAAGTTACCGTCACCGCCTATCGCGCGCCGCTGGGAGAGTTGCAGAGCCCGGTCACCACGCGCCTGCTCACGCAAAAGGCCATACGCACCACGGCCGCCATCACGCTCGACAGCCAGTTGGCGCAGATTCCCGGCGTGCAGTTGTACCGCCGTTCCAGTTCGCTGGTGGCGAACCCCACATCGCAGGGCATCAGCCTGCGTGGCCTCGGTTCCACCGCCGCCAGCCGCACCCTGGTCGTCGAAGACGAAATGCCGCTCAACGATCCGGAGTTCGGCGTGATTCACTGGCAGGAGATTCCAGAGCTCGCCATCCGCAACGTGCAACTGGTGCGCACGGGAGCCAGCGACCTTTACGGTTCGAGCGCCATCGCCGGGGTCATCAACGTCATTACCGCGCGGCCCACCTCCAATCAAATCGAGTTCAGCTCCATCCAGGGCGGCGAAGCTACCCTCGATGAAAACCTGCTGGCGCAAGCCAAGAAGGGACCATGGGGAGGTCTGCTAGCCCTCGGCGTCATCGGCACCGACGGCTATATTCAGGAAGCTCCCTACCAGCGCGGCCCGGTCGATCAACCAAGCAATGTTCACAGCCAGAGCGCGCTGCTCGATGTGGAGCATGTGCACGGTCCCCTGCGGCTCTTCCTGCGCGGTTCGGCATATAACGAGTTGCGGCACAACGGCACCTTCTACCAGATGAACGGCACCCGCCTGCTTCGCTACGCCACCGGCGCCGACTGGCAGACGGTGCGCAACTCATCGGTCAACGTGCGTCTTTACGGTTCCGACGAACGCTACCGCCAGACCTTCTCGATCATTTCCAACGCGCCCACCGCCAGCGCCCCTACCTGTTCCTACCGCTGCGGCGAAATCCCCTTGAAGCTCTCTTTTATCCCCAATAACGAACTCGGGGGATTAGCGCAGTGGAACAAGCCTCTCAGGCCCGGCCTGCTGCTGGTGGCTGGAGCCAATGTGTACGACGCCCGCATCTGGGACAGCGAAGACACCTTCACCAACGGCGGATCGCTCAC
>JAKABE010000397.1 GCA_021801945.1 Acidobacteriota bacterium | reverse complement strand
ATCGCGACTGAAGTGACCGACAAAGGCATCGACCGCCTGTGCGAATATGTGGCCGCCGTGCGCGACAACATCGGTTATGACATGCCGCTCTCAATGGATCATCTAGGACATATCGGCGTGAAGTCGGTCATCCGCCTTGGCAAGGCATATGAAAAGTACAACCTGGAGTGGATGGAGGATGTGATTCCGTGGTTCTACACAGATCTCCTGAAGGAAATCACGCTGGCAAGCCCAACACCGACGCTTACCGGCGAAGATATTTACCGGATCGAGGACTTTGAGAAGCTCTGCAGCGAGCACGCCGTCGACAAGATTCATCCCGACCTTGCCACCTCGGGCGGCATCCTGCAAACGCACCGCATCGGCGACATGGCCTTCGGCTACGGCGTTCCCATGGCCATGCACTTTGCAGGAACGCCGGTAAGTTGCATGGCCAGCGTTCACTGCGCCGCGGCCACGCGCAACTTCCTTGCGCTCGAAAACCACTCGCTCGACGTGCCCTGGTGGCAGGACCTGGTCACTGGAATCGAAAAGCCTATTGTCAACAAGGGCTACATCGAGGTTCCCGACTCGCCCGGGTTGGGAGTCGCGCTCAACGACGACGAACTCAAGCGGCACCTGAAGCCTGGCACGGAATACTTTGCGCCTACGCCGCAGTGGAATGAGGTGCAGTCGTGGGATGACGCGCTCTTCAGTTAGTGAATAGGGCGAGCTGGCTCAGGAACATAGGTTTGTCCGATCAGGGATGACGGGATGCGCGCTCTTTTGCCTGCTGCAGCAACTGATCGAATTCGCTGCGCGGCATCTTCAGCTTCTCGGGATGCGCGTCGATCCATTTGGCAAAGGCGTTGTATTTCGCCACGTTCCATCCTCCTTCGAACATGCCTTTGTTCTCGCCTTCGCGGTTCCGCTCGAAGTTGTACTCGTCGGTAAGCGCCGTGAATTCGGCGGCGCTGATGGCCTGCTCGGCAAGAATGGCGGGAACAAAAAGGACGCCCTGGCGCGGCTTGGCTATGACCAGATCGCCGGGCAAAACAACGGCGTGGCCGATGCGGATGGGCACATTGATCCCTGTCAGCTCCATGTCGGCCCAGGCTGTGGGATCGTAGCCCTTGAACATGCCGTTGAAATCGGGAATTTCGCGAAGTTCCTGCAAGTCTCGAACACCCGCGTCGAAGATGAAGCCGGCGTGCGTGTGTCCCGCGATACCATTGCCGAGGTTGGAGCCGATCAGTGTTCCATACTGGATTTTTCCAAAGCCGTCGGCTATGTACACATCGCCTTCCTGCAGCTCGGCAATCGGCCAACTGTTCGTTCCGGTCGCCGCCCGCCCTTCCGCTTTGCCTTCGGCCAGGATGGCCCTCCGCATATCGGGCCGCGTGGGCATGTACTGCGCGGTGAAGGCACGGCCGACGATTGGCCTATCTAAATGGAGCGCCTGCCAGTTGCCCTCGAACTGACACCGGTAGCCGTGAGCCTCCAGAAATTCCCAGACATCTTCAATGGTCATGCTGGCGGCGCGCTTGAGCAGCTCGTCGGGCAGCTTCGGGCGGCCATCGGGAAAGCGCGCGCCTTTCCACTCCGAGGTGTAGAAGAGAATCTGTTCCCGCGTCATCTTCACCTGCGCGAAGGCAGGCAGTCCGCTCCATGCCGTGCATGCAATCAGGAGGCTCAAAATCACCTTTTTCATTGAGAGAATCCTCTCCTTGGATGGCAGCGCGAAGGATCACCGCGGGTTGACTGCGTTACGCGTAAGTTCGCCGTTCACCATGCGCCAGATGCCGAGCGGATTGCTGTCCTTTAGCTCCTCAGGAAGCGCCGCCTGAGGAAAATCCTGGTAGCAGACGGGCCGCACGAAGCGATAGATGGCCAGCGTGCCGACCGAAGTGTTGCGGCTGTCGCTGGTGGCAGGATACGGCCCGCCGTGCACCATAGCGTGGCACACTTCAACGCCGGTAGGAAAGCCGTTCACGATCAGCCTTCCCGCCTTGCGCTCCAAAACGGCAATGAGATCGGCGTACTCCGCAATATCCGCCTGGGTGCCATGCAAGGTCGCGGTAAGCTGCCCTTCGATCGAACGCAGCAGCGCGACCAGCTCCTTCCGGTCTTCGTAACGGATGACGAGCGTGCTCGGCCCGAAGACTTCGGTCATCAGCTCCGGCTTCCGCTTGAGCTCGTCGCCACTGACCTGGAATACCACGGGGACGGCATAGGTGCTCCCGCAGCCTTCCGGCGCCGCGGTCTGCACCACCGTCTCCACGGCGCTGCTGGTCTTGCGATGCGCCACCCCCGACCGGTAGCTCTTCGAGATTCCCTCGGTGAGCATGGGAGAAATCGCTGCCTGTTCCACATGTTTCCTGAGTTCGGCCACCAGCGTGTCCGCGTCTTCGTTGCGTGGCAAGAAGACCAGGCCGGGCTTGGTGCAGAACTGCCCCACGCCGAGAGTGAAAGAGCTGAAGAGTCCTTGTGCGATTTGCGCTGCGCGCGTGCGCAGAGCCTCAGGAAGCACCACGACGGGGTTGACGCTGCTCATCTCCATAAAGCAGGGGATCGGCTCCGGCCGCGCCGCGGCACGGTCCATCAACGCCCGGCCAGCCGTCAACGACCCCGTGAAACCGACGCCCTTGATGTGGGGATGCTCCACCAGCGCGCAGCCCAATTGCGTGCCCGCCCCAAACAGCAGCGCGAAGACGCCGGGCGGCAGCCCGCACTCCCGCACGCTGCGGCTGATCACCTGGCCAACCAGCTCGCTTGTGCCCGGATGTGCCGAGTGCGCCTTGACGATAACGGGATTGCCGCCTGCCAGCGCGGAGGCGGTGTCGCCGCCGGCCACGGAAAAGGCGAGAGGAAAGTTGCTCGATCCAAAGACGGCGATCGGCCCCAGTGGCCGCAACACCGAGCGGATGTCGGCCCTCGGCAGCGGCTTGCGGTCAGGTTCGGCGGGATCGATACGGGCGTTCACCCACGAGCCCTCTTCAACAACCTGCGCAAAGAGGCGAAGCTGATTCACGGTGCGCGCCAGCTCGCCCTTCAGGCGCGCCTCGGCTAACGCCGTCTCTCGATGCGCGCGCTCCACCAGTTCGACCGCAATCGATTCGATCCCAGCGGCGATGTGACGCAGGAAGACGGCCTTTTCCTGACCGGGCAGCTTTCTGTAGGTGGCAAATGCCTCCTCGGCCAGATCGGCCGCCAGGTTCATCTCCTCCATCGAGGCATAATGGTAGGCCGGATCGAGCGCGACGCCCGTCGCAGGATCGATCCCCGTAAATGCTGCCCCATTTCCCCGGCGAGATTCACCATTGATAATCGAATACCCTTGCAGCATCTTTCACTCCTATCAATCTATTCAATTTATGCCGCGCAAACCCAGATTCGCAGACGCTTCGATTCTACTACCCAGCCAGAGGGATTCCGGGAGTGCTGTGCCTCTGCGCCGATGTCCTCGCGATCCTGGAGTCAGCTTAATCGGGGCGCATCCGGCGCCAACCATTTCATCCTGCAAGGCGCCCGTGTACACTGATCACGCTATGAGCTGTCTGTTCTGCAAAATCGTTGAGGGAACCATTCCCTCGACCGCCGTATACCAGGATGAGT